>JAOPZF010000024.1 GCA_025964255.1 Solirubrobacterales bacterium
AGTGCCACGTCTGGCTCAAGAGCGAATAAGGAAATCTCGCGGGATAGCCGTCCCCCCTGCCAGGCCAACGGCGACTGCCCCTCATCCTCGCTGATCAATCGGCCCCGGGGCAAGGCTTTCTTGTAAACCTCGGCGACCTCGTAGGGATGGCCAGGATCGGCCTCGTCCCCAGAGGCGACGACGAGCGCCGGGACGTCGAGCCCCGCCAGCTCCTCGAGCGACCCGAACGGCCGCGAGGCGGGCGTCTCGCGCAGCGCCCGCGCCATCGCCCCGAGGTCGCGATGAAGCTCCATCCGTTCGGCGCTGACCCGCGCCACCGAGTCGCGCCAGCGCTCGCCGACGCCGCTTTCACGGACGATGTAGTCGACGAAGCCCTCGATCCCGCCCGCTTCCAGGGCGCTGGCCAGGCCGTCCCAGTAGACGAGCGACTCGGGCCGGATCTCGCCCGTGTAGGTCGGCCCGATCACGACCAGGCCGCTGAGCCGCTCCGGGTGCGCGAGCGCGTAACCGACCGCGGTGTGGGCGCCCATCGAGTGGCCGCCGAGCAGGAAGCGCTCGCTTCCCACCTCCTCCTCGACCACCCGCCCGAGGTCGGCGATCAGCTCCGGGTATCCATAACTCTCCCCGGCCGGGGCCGGGTCGGACTCGCCGTGGCCGCGCGCGTCGTAGAGGACGACGCGGTGCCCGGCGCGCTCCAGCGCCCGCGAGCCCTGGACGACGTAGCGGCGGCTCGCGGTCAGCCCGTGGCAGAGGACGATCGGCGTGCCCTCCCCTGCGACGCTGCCGCGGAGGACCGGCGCCGGGTCGACCGTGAACTCCCCGGCCTCCCCCGCCATCAGGCGACCCCCGCGACGGCCTTCTCGAGGTCGGCGACCGACTCGTAGGTGAGCCCGGCGAGGGTCACCTTGCGGTAGCCGATGATGCCCTTCTCGTCGACGACGAAGATCGCCCGTCGCACCAGCGGCCCGGCGACGACGCCGTAGGCCTTGGCCACCGACTTGTCCTCGTCGGCGAGCAGCGGCACGTTCAGCTTCTTCTCCTCGGTGAAGCGCTCGTGCGAGTCGACGCCCTGCGGCGAGATCCCGACCACCTCGGCGCCGATCTTGTCGAGCCGGTCGCCTTCGTCGCGGTAGGAGCAGAACTGTTTGGTGCAGACCGCGGTGAAGTCACCGGGGTAGAAGGCGATCACCAGCTTCTTGCCGCGGTAGTCGGACAGGCGGTACGTCTGCCCGCCCGTCCCGGGAAGCTCGAACTCCGGCGCCGCGTCTCCTACGTCGACCTTGGCCACTGCCAGAGCTTACGTAGCGGAGGCTAGCCGCGTTCGATCGACATTTTTTCGATCACGACGGGCTGGGTCGGTTTTTCTTCCGCGTTGCCCAGTTTGCCGATCGTTTCGACCACGTTGAGGCCTTTGGTGACTTTGCCGACCAGCGCGTATTCCGGCGGCAGCGTTTCGCCCTGCGGGCCGCTGACCACGTAGAACTGGCTGCCAGAGGCGCCCGACGGCGCGGTCGAGGTCTTCGCCATCGCCACCGTGCCGAGCGTGTATTTCAAGTTCTTCGGCGGCGCTTCGACCACTTCGTAGCCCGGGCCGCCTTCGCCGGTGCCGGTCGGGTCGCCGCCCTGGATGACGAATTCCGGCACGATCCGGTGGAAGGTCAGTTCGTCGTAGAAGCCTTCTTCGGCGAGGTAGGCGAAGGAGTTGGCGATCGTCGGGGCTTCGGTGGTCGCGAGCGCGATGTCGAAGGTGCCGCAGTTCGTTTCGACGACTGCGGTGACCTTTTCGCCCTTCTTGGTCGTCATCTTCGGTTTCGGCAGGCTCTCTTCGCGCGGTTTCGGCTGTTCGACTTCCGTGCAGCCGTTCGCGCTCTTCCCGCCTTTGGCGCTTTCCTTGCCGCCTTCTTTGCCTTCCTTGGCGGCTTCTTCCTTGCTCGCGGTGGTGCTCGAGTTCTTGTTGTCGGAGCTGCCGCCGCTGCGCGAGACGAGGATGATCCCGACGATCACGACCGCCAGGAGCGCGAACCCGCCCAAGATGTAAAAGCGTTTGTCGACCCCGTCCCCTGCCATCGGTCCGAGAGAGTAGAGCAATTACGATCGACTCGATGTCAAGCCCACCGCCGCTGACGCCGCTGGCCGCCGCGGCGCTCCATGTCGGGACTCCCGAGCGGGTTCTGCAGTTGGCCTGTGGCGACGGCGACGGCGCGCTCTTCCTCGCTCGCGAGTTCCCGCGGGCGCGGGTCCGGGGGATCGATGCCGACGAGGAGAAGATCGCGGTGGCGGGCCGGCGGGTCGGGCTCGACCCTGAGGGGCGCGTCGCCTTCAAGCGCGGCGGGCCGCGCAAGATCCCCTACCCCGATGACAACTTCGATCTGGTCGCGGTGGTCGACGCACGACCCGCGCCGGGAGAACTGGCGCGGGTGCTGCGCTCGGGCGGGCACCTGATCCTCGCGGCGACGAGCGGCGTTGCGATCGGCGGCGGACCTTCCGGATGGCTATTGGCCCGCTCCCTGCGCGCCCGCGGCTTCGAGTTGACCGACGAAGAGCCCGCCGGTGTCGGCGGCTTCGCGGTCCTGCGCCTGGCCTGACTAGGGTGGGCCGATGGAGGAGCGCGAGGAGGCGACCCCCGAGCTGGAGCCGGTCGAGGAGGAGACCCTCACCCCGCTGCCGCTCGACCCGCTCGACGAGCAGCCGCTCGTCCTCCTCGTCAACCCCTCATCCGGCGGCGGGACCTCGCTCAAGGCCCTCGCCCGGGTCGAGACCCTGCTCGACGCCCGTCGGGTCCCCTTCCGCGTCGTCCGCACCAAGAGCCTCGACCACGGGATCGCCAAAGCGCTGCGCGCGGTCGAATCGGGCGAGATCCCGGTGGTGGTCAGCGGCGACGGGATGATCGGCGCGATCGGCGGCGCGCTGGCGGGCGCCGAGACGCCGCTCGGCATCGTCCCCGGCGGTCGCGGCAACGATCTCGCCCGCGTGCTCGGCATCCCGACCGAGCCGGAGGCGGCGATCGAGATCGTCCTCGCCGGTCACAGCCGCCCGATCGACATGGGCGAGGTCAACGGCAAGCGCTTCCTCGGCATCGCCAGCGTCGGCTTCGACTCCGACGCCAACCGGATCGCCAACGAGTCCCGGCTGCGCGGGAACCTCGTCTACGCCTGGGCGGCGCTGCGAGCGCTGGCGAGCTGGAAGTCGGCCCGCTTCACGATCGCGATCGGCGATGCGCACACCCGGGTCGAGGGGTACTCGGTGATCGTCGCCAACAGCAAGGCCTACGGCGGCGGCATGTTCGTCGCCCCCGATGCCGAGCTGGATGACGGCGAGTTCGACGT
>JAOPZF010000048.1 GCA_025964255.1 Solirubrobacterales bacterium
GCGGCGAGGCCATCCAATTGTCGCCGGCCCGCCTTTCGGCGCACGTGACCGGCGGGAGTTCCGGGCGTCGCCGCCCGCCCGGGACGCGAGGGAGATTCAGGGAAGGTCACGGGTGCGGCACGAACTCGGGACTTCCGTCACCGTTCTGCCTGCTTCGTCACGGATCCGCCGGGAATGTCACGGGTTCCAAGGGCTCCCAGGCCCCGGATCGGAGGCCGGGCCGGTGCCGTTCGTCGCTTGTACCCCTATACGGCTACAAGCGACGAACGGCAGAGCGCGGCGCATTCACAAGAGGGGACCAACCGTGACGATCCATGGGTCTTCGTCACGGAGTCCGCGCTTTCGTGACTGACCCTGCGCGTCGCGACGGACCACGCATCGTCGTGACGTCCTCCCCCGGTGAGTTCGCAGAAACCCGCGGTATGCGAGGGAAAGTGCGAACTCACCCGGTGGACGCGCCCGTCCCGACTGGCCTCTTCCCGCACTCCCGGCCACGGCCACAGCCTGCCCGGGCCGTGGCCGAGACGGCCGCGTCCCTTAGCTCCGGGCGCCAGCCCGACCAGGCTCGACGTCGATGGGCCTAAAAGCGGACAATCCGACGGGTTTTCGGCCCATCAACACGTCAGTGCTCAAGCAGGCCGGCGACGGCCAGGGCCAGTCGCTCGCCGCGGCCGGTCAGGGCGTACTCGGCGTGGGGAGGACGGCCGGCGACCAGGCGCCGTTCGACGATCCCCGCCGCCTCGAGCTGCTCCAGCCGCTCCGAGAGCGTCGTCGGCGACACCCCCGGGAGCGACTGCCGGAACTCGTTGAAGCGGTGAGCGCCACTGGACGCGGCGTAGATCGTCGCCATCGTCCAGCGGCGCTCGAGGAGCCCCGCGGCTGCGCGGAGCTCCTTCGGCACTGGTTCGCAGTTACGACAGCGCGGGGACATCCGCTCCTGCCTCCGCGGGCTCGAGCGCCAGCCCGAGCACCTCGTCGATGCTCATCACCGGGTGGAACGTCATCTGCTCACGCACCTCCTCGGGGACCTCGTCGAGGTCACCGCGGTTGCGCTCGGGCAGGATCACGTCGGTCAGGCCAGCCGCGTGGGCGGCCAGGATCTTCTGCTTCAGCCCGCCGATCGGCAGCACTCGTCCCTGCAGGGTCACCTCTCCGGTCATCCCCACAGTGTGCTTTACGGGGCGGCCGCTGAGCAGGCTCACCAGAGCCGTGGTCATCGCCGTGCCCGCGCTCGGGCCGTCCTTGGGGATCGCCCCGGCCGGCACGTGGACGTGGAACTCCCGCTGGAACTTTTCCGCCGGGATGCCCAGCTCCTCGCGGTGCGAGCGGACGTAGGAGAGGGCGATCCGCGCCGACTCCTTCATCACGTCACCGAGCTGCCCGGTCAGGACCAGGCCCTTGTCACCGTCCATGGCGGTCGCCTCGATGAAGAGGATGTCGCCGCCGGTACCGGTGACTGCCAGTCCGGTCGATACGCCCGGGATCGCCGTGCGCTCCACCGACTCCTGGAACACCTTCTGCCGGCCCAGAGCCTCGCGGACCGCCTCGATGTCGAGGACGATCGGTGCGTCGACCTGGTCGTCACTGGCGATCTTCGTCGCCGCTCCGCGGAGCAGCTTGCCGATCTCCCGCTCGAGCTGACGCACGCCCGCCTCGCGGGTGTACTCGGAGATGACCGCGCGGAGGACGTCGTCCTCGACCGCGATCTCCTCCACCTTGAGGCCGTTGCGCTTCAGCTGCCGCGGCACCAGGTAGCCCTTGGCGATCGCCAGCTTCTCCTCCGTCGTGTAGCCGTCGAAGGCGATGATCTCCATCCGGTCCAGCAACGGGGCCGGGATCGTGTCGAGCAGGTTGGCGGTGGCGATGAAGACGACCTGGGAGAGGTCGACCTCGACGTCGAGGTAGTGGTCACGGAACGAGTGGTTCTGCGCCGGGTCCAACACCTCGAGCAACGCCGCCGACGGGTCGCCGCGCCAGTCGGCGCCGACCTTGTCGATCTCGTCGAGCAGGATCACCGGGTTCATCGTCTCGGCGTCGCGCAGGGCACGGACGATCCGTCCCGGCAGGGCGCCGATGTAGGTGCGGCGATGACCGCGGATCTCCGCCTCGTCGTGCAAACCGCCGAGGCTGATGCGGACGAACTCGCGGTCGAGGCTGCGGGCGATCGACTCGCCGATCGAGGTCTTGCCGGTTCCGGGAGGTCCGACCAGGGTGAGGATCGTGCCGTTGGCGCGATTGTCCTCCTCGATCTCCGCGGCCCTCTCCTCGCGCAGCTTGCGCACGGCGACGAACTCGGTGATTCGTTTCTTCACGTCCTCGAGTCCGGCGTGGTCGGCGTCGAGCACCTCACGCGTGTGGTTCGGGTCGAGCTTGTCCTCAGAGCGCTTGCTCCACGGGACCGCGATCAGCCAATCGAGGTAGCTCCGGATCATCGAGCTCTCGGGCGACTGCTCACCCTGGCGCTCGAGTCGGCGCAGCTCCTTGTAAGCCTGCGTCTCGACCTCCTCCGGCATGCCGGCCTCGTCGATCTTGGTCTCATACTCACCGATCAGATCGGTCTCGTCGTCGCCCAGCTCTTTGCGGATCGACTCCATCTGTTTGCGGAGGAAGTACTCGCGCTGCTGTTTCTGGGCGCCCGACTCGACGTCGTCGCGGATCTTCGAGCGCACCTGCAGCTCGGCGAGCCGCTCACGCTGGAGGCCGACGGCGATCTCGAGCCGCTCGGTGACGTCGATCGTCTCGAGCAGACGGAGCTTGCCCTCATTTGGGATGTCGGGGGCGAGGCCCGAGGTATCGGCCAGCGCACCGGGCTCCTCGATCGAGCGCAGGAAGGTCGCGATGCGACCGTCGTCGCCGCGCAGCTCGAGGATCTCCTCGACCACGGCGCGGTACTCACGGGAAAGCTCGACCGTGTGCTCGTCGTCGGGATGCCCGTCGTGGATCTCCTGGACCTCGACGTGGAGGGTGCCGTCGTCGTCCATGTTGGTGGCGGCACCGGCGATGCCGCGGTGCAGGCCGACCACCGTCGCGACGGGAACGCCGCGGCGCGAACGGCCGTGCTCGACAACCTCGGCGATGACGCCGACGCGGCCGAACTCGCCATCACGGCGAGGGATGAGGAAGACGCGCTCGTCCTCGCCGACGTCGATCGGCAGAGTCGCGGTGACGGTCGGGAACACGATCGCGTCGTCTAGGGGAACGAGTCTGTAAGTCATTGCCAAGTCCACTTTCTGTAGTTAGTGCTCTATCAGGATAGCGCTACAGGTTTCGGACCTCAAGGGGGTTGGGGGTAGGCTCCTCGGAATGGACGACAAACGGGCAAAAGAGTTGCTAAAAGCGGAGCGCGAGCGGGTCGAGGGCGAACTCGCCAAGGTCCGTGGCGAGGGCCGTGAGGACTCGACCGAGAACGCCCCCGCGGGCGACTTCAACAACGAGAACCTCTACGAAGACGAGTTCGCGGCCGGGCGCGAGGGCGATCTCCAGCGCCGCCTCGATCGAGTCGATCGCGCCGAGGAGCGCCTCGCCGCCGGCACCTACGGCGTCTCGGTGAAATCCGGCGAGCCGATCCCCGACGGCCGGCTCGAGGCCGAACCGCTCGCAGAGCTGACCATCGACGAGGAGCCCGGCGGGACCGGGCGCTGGTAAGGAGGTAACGATGCCGAAGACCAAGGCTCAGGTTGCGGTTTCGCTCGACGGCTACATGGTCGGCCCGAACCAGAGCGAGGAGAACCCGCTCGGCGAAGGCGCCGGGGGCCTCCACGAATGGATCTTCAAGCTGGCCAGCTTCAGGAGCGAGCACGGCATGGGCGACGACGGCGAGACCGGCGTCAGCGACGACGTCCTGCGGGCGGCGCAGGAGAACATCGGCGCGGTGGTGATGGGCCGCAACATGTTCGGCCCGGTCCGCGGCGCCTGGCCCGACGAGGACTGGAAGGGCTGGTGGGGTGACGATCCGCCGTTCCACTGTCCGGTGTACGTCCTCACCAACCACCCCCGCGACCCCTTCGAGCTCGAAAACGGCAACAGCTTCCACTTCGTCACCGAGGGGATCGAGAAAGCGATGGCCGAAGCCCGCGAGGCGGCCGACGACCAGGACGTCTCGGTCGGCGGCGGCGCCTCGACGCTGCAGCAGGCGATCGCCGCGGGCTTCCTCGACGAGGTAATCGTCCACCAGGTGCCGATCCTGCTCGGCGGCGGTGAGCGCCTCTTCGACCACCTCGCCGGCGGCGCCGCCAAGTTCGAGCTGACCGACGTCATCGAGGGCGCCGACGTGCTCCACATCACCTACCGCCTCGGATAAACAGGATTTCTCAAGCGCCGTGCCCTGGGCGTCGATAGGTTCCGCAAATGCCTACCGAACCCACTCCAAAAGAGGAGGCGATGCTTTACGGGGGTCGCTTCCTGACCGAAGACGCGCCCGACGGGCCGTTCCCGCAGACCGGGATGGCGGCGCTCGACGCGCAGCGCTTGGTCGAAGAGGAACTCCAGCTCGAGGGCGACCCCAACCGCAACCTCGCCACCTTCGTCACGACCTCGATGGAGCCCGAGGCCAAACAGCTGATCTACGACAACAACTACCGGAACTTCATCGACCACGCCGAGTATCCGATCTCGGCCGAAATCGAGCAGCGCTGCATCCGGATGCTCGCCGACCTGTACCACGCGCCCGGCGAGACCACCGGCGCCCGCTGCCAGGGCTCCTCCGAGGCGATCATGCTCGGCGCGCTCTCGTTGAAGTGGAAGTGGAAAGAACGGCGGGAAGCAGCGGGTAAATCCGTCGATAAGCCGAACCTCGTCTTCGGCGGCGACGTCCACGTCGTCTGGGAAAAGTTCTGTAAATACTTCGACGTCGAACAGCGGGTGGTTCCCCTGCAGCCGGGCAAGTACACGATCGGGCCCGACGACGTGGAGCCTCACGTCGACGAGAACACGATCGGCGTCGCCGCCGTCCTCGGCACGACGTTCACCGGCCACGCCGACGACATCACCGGCATCAACGACCTCCTGGTGAAAATGAAGCAGGACAAAGGCCACGACGTCCCGATCCACGTCGACGGCGCCAGCGGCGGCTTCGTCTGGCCGTTTCTCTACCCGCACTCGGAGTGGGACTTCCGGCTCGAGCAGGTGCGTTCAATCAACGTCTCCGGCCACAAGTTCGGGCTCGTCTACCCGGGGATCGGCTGGCTGATCTTCCGCGAAAAATCGGACCTCGCCGAGCACCTCGTCTTCTACGAGAACTACCTGGGGGAGACCGACGCGACCTTCACCCTCAACTTCTCCACCGGTGCATCGATGGTGCTCGCCCAGTACTACAACTTCGTCCGCTACGGGCGCGACGGCTACGGCTACGTGATGGAAGCGATGCAGAAGAACGCCGAGGCGTTGGTCGAAAAGCTCGATCAGTGTGGGCACTTCGATCTGATCGGCGAGAACGAGGAGTCGCTGCCGCTGGCCGCCTTCAAACTGAAGGAGGGCAAGAACTACGACGAGTTCGACGTCTCCTGGCAGCTCTCCGCCGAGCGCGGCTGGATGCTGCCCGCCTACACGATGCCGCCGGACGCGCAAGAGGTGAAAGTCCTCCGGGCCCTGGTCAAGCACACGCTGAGCCGCGCCCAGATCGACCGCCTGGCAAACGACATCGAACATGCCTGCGACACGCTCGAGAAGAAGGGCGGCGCCCACAAGAGCGAGCGCCATAAAGCGAAGCGGAGCCCGAACATCTAACGGTCGGTTCCTCGGCGGGCGGGCCACCAGGCGCGCTCGCCGAGGCGGTAAGTGATCGCGGGGATCAGGAGGGCGCGGACTACGAAGGTGTCGAGCAGGACGCCGATGGCCACCGTCGCGCCGATCTGGATCAGCTCCTCGAGCGGAAGCAAGGTCAGGGTGGCGAAGGTGCCGGCGAGGATCAGGCCGGCGCCGGTGACGACGCCGCCGGTCGCGACGAGGGCGCGCAGGGTCCCCTCGCGGGCGCCGTGGACGCGGGCCTCCTCGCGGACCCGCGTCATCAGGAAGATGTTGTAGTCGACGCCGAGAGCGACGAGGAAGATGAAGGCGAGCAGGGTGAGGTCGAAGGCGACGCCTTCGGAGCCGAGGTGGGAGAAGGCGAAGGTCGCCAGCCCGAGGCTGCCGGCGAAGCTGAGCACCACGGTCGCGATCAGGTAGAGCGGCGCCGCCAGCGCCCACAGCACCGCCGCCAGGATCGTCCCGACGACGAGCAGGACCAGCGGCACGATCAGTCGCGTGTCGCGGGCGTTGGTCAGCTCGATGTCCCAGTTCTCGGCCGGGATGCCGCCGAGCAGCGCCCGCGGCGAGATCGCGTGGAGGCCTTCGCGGATCCGTTCGACCGCTTCCGCCGCTTCGCCCGAGTAGGGGTTGCCCGCGAGCACCAGCACCACCGCCGCCGATCTGAACTGCTCGCTCGCCGGGACCGGTAGCGCCAGGCGGACCGAGTCGAGGTTCCGCATCCCGGCAGTCACCTTCGCCGCTTCGCCCGCCGGGACGACCGCGATCAGCGGCGAGCCGAGCCCCGGCGGGAAGTGTTCGTTCAGCACCTTGGTGCCTTCGCCCGAGTTGGTCGGCTTGGTCGAGCCCTGGCCGAAGCCGATCGTCCCGTGATGGCTGAGGTTGCCCGCGGCGAGCACGAGGAGGCCGGCGATCACGAAAGCGATGATCGGCCGCGAGCGTCGCCGGACCAGCGCCGCGACACCCTCCCAGCGGCTCGGCCCCTCGCGCCGCGCCCCCGCCGCGCCGGGCCAGAAGGCGCGCTCACCGAGCACCGCGAGCAGGGCGGGGAGGAGGGTGAAGGCCGAGCAGACCATCACCGCGATGCCGATCGCCAGGATCGGCCCGAGCCAGTGGGTCGACTGCAGGTCGGCGACGAGCAGGACGAGCATCGCGGCGATCACCGTGCCGCCCGAGGCGGCGACCGCGGGTATGGTCTCGCGCAGTGCGAGCGGCAGCGCATCGGGGGCCGGCAGGCCGCGCTGGAGCTCCTCGCGGTACCGGTGGACCAGCAGCAGCGAGTAGTCGGTCCCGGCGCCGAACACGAGCACCAATAAGAGGAAGGTGCCCTCGGTGTTGACGACGATCCAGCCCGCCTTGATCACCAGGTAGGCGATGCCGATCGCGACCATGTAGGCGGCGCCCACCGCGATCAGCGGCAGCAGCGCCAGCGGCGGCGCGCGGTAGACGAGGAGCAGCAGGACGAGGACCAGGCCGAGGGTCGCGAACAGCAGCGTGTCGCCGGCTTCACTGGCGATCTGGTCGAGGTCGGCGGCGATCCCGGCCGGGCCGGTGACGTAAGAGGAGAGGCCGGGGACCGCGTGGGCGCCGAGGTATTGGCGGATCTTGGCGACGCCGGAGCGGATCGCGCCGCGGTCGGCGGCGTTGATCGCCAGCACTACCAGCGCCGCTTCGCCGTCGCGGGAGACCGGCCCGATCCCCTTGACGTAGCGGGCGACGCTCCCGAGCGGGCGCCCGGTGCCGGCCGAGAAGGGGTCGACGATCGGCGTCGCGCCGGTGATCTTCAGCGCGTTCAGCCCTCCGCCGATCCGCCCGATCGCCTCGAAGTCGTCCTTCGTCAGGCCGCCGGGACGATCGAAGACGACCACCGCGGGGACCTCTTCGTTGGCGCCTTGTCCTCGTTTGTCGGCCGGCCCGGAGAGCGCCTGCAGCGCCTCGCTCGATTCGGCGCCCTTGGGCAGGAAGCTCGACTGGCCCGCGGCGGTGACGTCGCCGATGTGGGAGCGGCAGACGTATCCACCGACGGCGAGGGTGACCCAGACGGCGATCGTCACCCAGCGACCGCGCCGCCCGGTCACCGCGGCGGCGAGAGCGGCGATCACGCTGGGTACCTTACTTCCATGCCCCTTTGGATAGCGCGAAAAGCCGCCCCTTGGATCTGGCGGCGGGTCTCCTGGAAAACGGTCTGGACCGTGACCCTCTGGCTCGCCCAGAAAGGGCGCGAGCGGGTTCGCACCAACCTCACCGAGGACGAGCAGACCGAGTTCTGGGGCCTGCTGAAAAAGTCACGGGGGAAAGCGGGCAACCTGACCGCCCGCGACCGGACGCGGGTCCGGGACATCGTCGGCAAGGCGATCCGGGGTTAGTCGGCGGATCCGCGCTCGGCGGGGCGGGGCGGCATCCGGTACTGGAGGATGTCGAGCTTGGCGTGGATCGGCGTCGGCTTGCCTTCGGCGGCCCGTGCGGCTACCCGCTCCTCCACCACGAAGAGTTCATTGGTCGCGCGCTCGATGACCTTGATGACTTCTCCCCAGCCTTCGTCGTCGACGTGGAGGACCGAGCGGCTGGCGTGCGCATCACCGTCCTGGAGAAAGGTGCCGCCGGCCATCGCCGTGGCGATGTCCTCGGAGATCATCTTCAGGATCGCGCTGATCACGCCGTAGCGCTCCTTCTCGGTGAGCTCGTCCCAGGCGGACTCGTCGAAGTAGGAGCGGCGGCAGGACCGGTAGAAGTGTTCGGTGACCCGGCCGCCGCGGACCGGCTCGGCGCGTATGAGCTCGATGCAGCCGAGGTCGCGCAGCTGATTCACGTGGTAGGTCACGTTGTTCAGCGGCTCGCCGATCTTGGTGGCGATCTCGCGCGGCGAAGCGACCCGTTCGGTGAGGACGCTCAGCACGCGCACACGGGTCGGGTGGGACATCGCCGCAGCCAGTCGCGGACTGACGAAGTCGGGGGGTGGAGCCGCCCGGTCGACTTTGGTGGAGCGCCCTGCCACGGTCCTCCCAACCTCCCGAAAAAAAATTGAGTTAGTGACCCGCTTGCATTAAACCGGATTTGCTCATTTGAGTCGCTAATTGCTCCTAAAAACATGGAAGAATTTTGATTGATTGATCAAACCCCATCAAACTTTCTGCTCCAAAACTCACGAGCAGGGAGAGGGGGTGACGAGATGCGCATTGAAGAGAGCGCGCCGGTAATCCCGGTCACGGGCATCGCCAAGGGCACCTAGTAACGGCGAGCGAGGTTCGGCGGGGCGCGCCGGCTGGGGACGGCGCGCCGCTGCCGGAGGCGGGTCGCCCTGGCCGCCTTTTGCTGCCGCGAAACCTATTGGTAGAATCGGTTGATTCAAACGAGCGATTGTTGGATCTGGCCCACTCGAAAACGCAAAACTGCCCGATCAATGAACGCGCCTCGACCCAACCGCATCGACCAGCGCCTGGTGCGGGCGCTCGGACATCCGCTACGAGTCAAGATCCTTGAAATCGTCCAAGTTCGCAACGCCAGCCCGAGCGAGCTGACCGAGATGCTCTCGGCGCCGCTCGGCAACGTCGCCTACCACGTGCGCGTGCTGGAGAAATGCGGCTGCATCGAGCAAGTGGCGACGGCGCGGCGGCGTGGCGCGGTCGAGCACTACTTCCGCGCCCGGCCGCGCTCCTACATCGGCCACCAGGACTGGCGCAAAGTGCCGCAGAGCCTGCGCGACACGGTCACCGGCGCCTCGCTGGGCACCTTCTTCGATCGCGCCGCCGACGCGCTCGAGTCGGGCACGATCGACGGCCGCGAGGACACCACGTTGAACTGGATGCCGATGGCGGTCGACCAGGCCGGCTGGGCCGAAGTCGCGGCGGTCTTCGAGGCGGCAGCGAACCGGCTCGAGGCGATACACGCGCTCTGCCGCAAGCGGATCGACAAGAGCGACGAGGAGGCGATCGCGCTGGTCGTCGGCATGGCCGCCTTCGAGCCCGCTCCCGACGGCTGGGCGCCCGACCCCGCCGCCGCCGATGGGACCGCCGACGGTGTCGGCAACGGGAACGGCGCCTCGACCACCTAAGGGCCTTTCCGAAAATCCCCGCGCACGTCTGGCGGCACCGCACACACTTCGCGGGGCGTCGTCCTCGGCCGCCCAAATGGCGCTGCCATTCGGCCGCCCTGCGTCCTACCCCCGCTTGGTGCGGCACTCGTCAGCCGCACACGCGGATTTTCGGAAAGGCCCTAGGATCCGGCCCCATGCCGGATCCCGTAACAGTCTCGGTCGAGGTCGCCCGCCCGCGACAGCAGGTCTTCGACTACGTCGACGTCGTCGCCAACCAAGAGGTCTGGCGTAAGAACCTCTATAAAGACTGGCGCTTCGAGGGTCCGAAGCGCGGGGTCGGGGCGATCGCCTGGGCGACGACCGACGCGCCGACCTCCAACGAACGGATTGAATTCAAAGCGGTCGCCTCGCAGTCGCCGGAGAAGATCGTCGGGGAGATCGAGAGTGCCCACGGCAAGCGCCAGACGACCGAGACCTATCGCTTCACCGAGGTCGGCGAGGGCCGCACGCGGATCGAGTTGGAGTTCGCCTGGCGGAAGGTGCCGAAAAGTGAACGGATCGCGCCGTTCGTCTCCCGGGCGTTCATGGCGCGCGCCCAAGGCAAGAGCCTGAAGTTGCTCGCGGCACAGCTCGAAAAAGGGTGACCGAGCGCGCCGACCTCGCCGAGTTGCGGGCGCGGCGGGCGCTGACCGAGGACGCGGCGCGGACCGAGGCGGTGGCGCGGCGCCACGCGGCGGGTGGGCGGACAGCGCGCGAGAACCTCGCCGACCTGATCGATGCCGGCAGCTTCGTCGAGTACGGCCGCTACGCGATCGCCGCCCAACGGGGGCGGCGGGAGGTTGACGACCTGATCGCGGCGACCCCCGCCGACGGCTTCATCGGCGGCACCGCGACGGTCAACGGCGAGCACTTCGGCGAGGGCGCCGGCTGCGCGGTCCTCTCTTACGACTACACGGTGCTGGCCGGGACGCAGGGGGCGCTCGGCCACCGCAAGAAGGACCGACTCTTCGAGCTGATCGAGCGGATGCGACTGCCCGCGGTGCTCTTCGCCGAGGGCGGCGGCGGGCGCCCCGGGGACACCGATTACCCGGTCGTCTCGGCCCTCGACACGCGTGCCTTCGCGCTCTGGGCGCGGCTCTCGGGGCTGGTGCCGCGGATCGCGATCGTCAACGGCCGCTGCTTCGCCGGCAACGCGGTGCTGGCCGGCTGCTCGGACCTGATCGTCGCCACCGAGGGCTCCTCGCTGGGGATGGGCGGGCCGGCGATGATCGAGGGCGGCGGCCTCGGGCGGGTCTCCCCCGACGAGGTCGGGCCGCTGGAGACGCAGGCGCGCAACGGCGTCGTCGACGTGGTCGCCGCCGATGAGGCCGAGGCGACGGCGCTGGCGAAGCGGCTGCTCGGCTACTTCCAGGGGGCGACGCCGCCCGGCGAGGCGCCCGACCAGACGGCGCTGCGCGAGCTGGTGCCGGAGCGGGCGCGGCGCGCCTTCGCGGTCAGGCCGCTGATCGAGACGCTCGCCGACGTCGGCTCGGTGACGTTCCTGCGCGAGCTATTCGCGCCGGAGCTGGTGACGGCGCTGGGGCGGATCGAGGGGCGGCCGGTCGGCTTCCTCGCAAACGACTCGCGCCACGTCGCCGGCGCGCTGACCAGCGATGCCTCCGACAAGGCGGCCCGCTTCCTCTCGCTCTGCGACGCCTTCGGGCTGCCGGTGGTCTCGCTTCTCGACACGCCGGGCTTCATGGTCGGCCCCGACGCCGAGGCGACGGGACTGGTCCGGCACGCCTCGCGGTTGCTGGTCGGTGGCGCGGCGCTGCGGGTGCCGCTGATCGCCGTCGTGCTGCGGCGCGGCTACGGGCTGGGGGCGCAGGCGATGGCCGGCGGGAGCCTCCACGAGCCGCTGCTGACGGTCGCCTGGCCGGGCGCGCACCTTGGGCCGATGGGACTGGAAGGAGCCGTGCGACTGGCGCTGCGGAAGGAGCTGGCGGAGATCGCCGACGAGGCGGAGCGCGAGGCGCGGGTGAAGGAGCTGACCGCGGCGGCCGAAGAGAACGCCAAGGCGCTCAACGCGGCGGCGCTGTTCGAGATCGACGACGTGATCGATCCGGCGGACACGCGAGACGTGATCGCGAGGACGCTGCGGGCAGCCGGCGACGTCGTCCCCGCCGATCGTCCCCGCCCCGTCGACACCTGGTGACGGCTCCCCCGATCGGGAGCGTTCGCAGAAACCCGCGGATAGCGCGGCTAAGTGCGAACGCTCTTGGTGCGGATCACCAAAGGGCGTCGTGGGACTCCATGACGCCGCGGCCCTCGCTCAGCTCGATGCCGTCGAGGCGGCCGGTGAAGTTGCCGAAGCGGTGGCGGTAGGTGGAGCGGACGAGGAGGAAGTTGTCGTCGCGGGAGCGCTCGGCGCCGGGCTCGAAGTCGAGATGGGAGCCACCGGCGAAGCGGACCGCGTCGAGGCCGTCGAAGCTGACCGGCGCCGGCTCGTGGGGGACGCCCTCGACCCAGACGGCACGCTCGCTGTGCTCGGGCGGGTCGTTGATGCCCTCGACCAGGTTCCAGGCGAGGGCGCGGCCGTCGGTCGCCCTCCCGACCCCGGCCGACCAGTGCCAGCTGGTGTGGCGGGCCTGGTAGCCGGCTGATTCGTCGTCGACGCCGAATCCGTCTAGCTCGATCCTCCGTCCCGGTAGTTCGACCCGGCCAGTCATCGCTACACCCGCCCGCTTGCGGGTCCAGCCCCAGCCGTCGCCGCTGGGGCAGATCGATTCGATCGGCCTCGCGTCTCCCAGATGCAGGTCGGCGTGGAGGCCGGGCGCGTCGATCGTCACCCGTGGGCCGTCGAGGACGACCTCGCGGCTGCCCGGGCGCAGCGAGGTGTGGTCGAGCTCCCGGCCCTCCTCGCGGTCCCAGAGCGCCCAGAAGCACTGGCCCGTCGGCCCGACCTCGGCGCGCGCCGCGCAGAGCATCAGGCCCTCGCCGTAGAAGCCGACGTAGCGCCAGCGCTTGCGCAGCCCACCGTCGCGCCAGAGCGGCATCGGGCCGGGCGGCAGCGGCAGGCCGGGGCGCCCCGGGCCGGGGCCGCGCCACGGAATTCCGTCGATCGCCACCGCGTCAACCTAGTGGCTATCCGGAAACACCCGCGCACGCCTGGCGGCGCCGGACACACACGCGGGTTTTCGGATAGCCACCTGACCGGCCGGCCAGATTCAGCCGAGCGCTCTACAGTCGGCCCATGGCTCAGGCGATCCAGATCATCGGCGCGCTCATCATCCTCGGAGCGTTCGCCGCCAACCAGCTCGGCGAGCTGCCGACCGACTCGCGGCTCTACCTGGTGGCGAACGTGGTCGGCTCGGTGATCCTCTGCATCCTCGCCGTGGTCGAAGGCCAGATCGGCTTCGTCCTGCTCGAGGGCGTATGGGCGATCGTCTCCGGCTGGAGCCTCTTCGTCATCCTCGGCGAAGAAGCCGGTCCGCCCGCCTGAGTTCGCACTTTCCCGCGCATACCGCGGGTTTCTGCGAACTCACCGGGAGGAGGACGCCACCGGGGCGCGTGGTCCGTCACGAAGGTGAGTGCTCTATGACGAAGACCCATGGAACATCACGGTTCGTCCCGTCTTCTCCAGGCGTTGAGATCTACCGTTCGTCGTTAGACCCCCTATAGGGGTACAAGCGACGAACGGCACCGACCCGACCTCCGATCCAGGCTCTTAACGGCATCGTGAGGTGTGACGTTCCCGGCGGATCCGTGACGAACCGGGCGAAGCGGCGACGGAAGCGTGGAGTTCGTCCCGAACCCGTGCCCTTCCCTGAGACTCCCTCACGTCCCGGGCGTCTCGTGGCGGCCACAGCCTGCCCGGGTCGCCACGAGACGCCCGGGACCTATCTCGGACGGCCGCCTAGTGTCGGCTTTCGATCAGCCGTTCGGCGAGTTTCCGCATCCCAAGTTCGAGCGCGGCTTTCGCCGCGCCTTCCCAATCGGTCGGGGCGTCCGGGGGCGGGTCGACGCCGGCGTCGCGGAGCGTCGCGATGTCTTTGAACGCCAGCAGTTCCTCGCGCCCTTCGAGCAGCGCCGCGCGCAGTTTCGGCCGCCGCTCGCGGATCGCCGCGTCGAGGATCGCCTCCAGCGTGCCGTGCTCCTGCAGTAGTTCGGCGGCTTTCTTCGGCCCGACGCCTTTGGCGCCCGGCAGCCCGTCGGCGGGGTCGCCGCGCAGGGCGATGAAGTCGGGGACCTGCTCGGGGTCGACGCCGTAGCGCTCGCGCACCCCGTCTGGGTCGACTTCTTCGGCGCCTTTGCCGCCGGTCCGCACGTAGAGGACGGTGATCCCGGGCGCCGCGCACTGGTACATGTCGCGGTCCCCGGTCATGATCAGCGCCTCGCCGCCCGCCGCCGCCTCGCGCCGCCCCAGCTTGACGAGCAAGTCGTCGGCCTCGAGGTCGGCGCTCGTCGCCACGGTCCAGCCGAACGCCTCGAAGAAGGGACCCGCCGAGGTGAACTGGTCCGGCAGCTCGTCGGGCATCGCGTCGTCGCGCTCGGCATGGTAGGTCGGGTAGAGCTCGGTCCGGTAGGCGGCGGCGTCGGGGCCGAAGCACATGACGACGGCGCGCGGCTGGTGGATCTCGACCTCACGCAGCACCAGGTTGGCCGTCCCCAGCAGCGCGTTGACCGGCTGCCCCTCGTTCCCGGTGATCGTCTTCGGCAGCGCGTAGAAGGCGCGGAAGAGCATCGAGGGCGCGTCGACGACGAGGAGCGGGGCGGCCACGCGCCCAGCCTAATGCGCCCGGAACCGGCCGAGTTGGACGGCCCGATAGCGTGGGCGCCCGTATGCCCGGCACCAAGGACAAAGCCCTCGAGATCGTCGACCTGAAAAAACGCTACCCGACCGGGGTGGAGGCGCTGCGGGGAGTGTCGATCACGATCGAGCCGGGGGACTTCTACGGCCTGCTCGGCCCCAACGGGGCAGGGAAGTCGACGTTGATCCACTGCACGACGGGCCTCGCCCAGCCGACCGGCGGCTCGATCAAGGTCTTCGGCCACGACGCGATCAACGACTACGGCAAGGCGCGCGCCGCGGTCGGGCTCGCCCCGCAGGAGGTCAATCTCGACCAGTTCCTGACCTGCGAGGAGACGCTCGACTTCCACGGCGGCTACTTCGGCATGCAGAAGCAGGACCGCAAGGAACGGACCAAGGAGCTGCTCGAGATTTTCTCCCTGACCTCGAAAGCACGCGAGCGCACCCGCGCCCTCTCCGGCGGGATGAAACGGCGGCTGATCCTCGCCCGCGCGCTGATGCACCGGCCGCGCCTGCTGATCCTCGACGAGCCGACCGCCGGCGTCGACATCGAGCTGCGGCTGGAGCTCTGGCACTACGTCCAGAAAATCAACGCGGAAGGCGTGACGATCCTGCTGACCACGCACTACCTCGAGGAGGCCGACCAGCTCTGCGGGCGGATCGCCTTCATCGCCAACGGCGAAATCGCCGCGCAGGGGACGAGCGAGGACCTCGCCCGGCGCTACGACGTCGTCAACCTCGAGGACGCCTACCTGGCTCTGGTCGGGCGGCGCGAGCTCTCCCGCTCGCTCGTCGACGACACCCTCATCGCCTGATACCGCGGAGCGACCGACGTTGACTGCTGCGCAGATTCGTTTTCTCAGCCTCTGGCGGCGCGAGATCTCGCGCTTCATGAAGATCAAGAAACAGACCCTCGGCGGGCCGCTCCTGGAAACGTTCCTCTACATCACGATCTTCGGCGCGGCGCTCGGCTCGCGGATCAAGGAACTGCACGGGATCGAATACATCGTCTTCGTCATCCCCGGGTTGATCATGATGTCGTTCGCGACCAACGCGTTCACCAACAACTCCTCCTCGATCCTGCAGCAGAAGTTCCTCGGCGCGATCCACGACCAGCTCTCCTCGCCCGCCTCGCCGAAGGAGCTGCTCCTCGCCTTCTGCCTCGGCGGCTTCGTCCGCGGGCTGATCGTCGCGACGCTCACCTTCATCGTCTCGATGATCCTCACCAACCTGACGGTGGACCATGCCCTGGTGCTGATCCCGGCGATCGTCCTGGTCGGCTTCTTCTTCGCCAACCTCGGCGTGCTGATCGGGGTGCGGGCGGAGCAGTTCGACGACGTCGCCTTCGCCCAGACCTTCGTCCTGCAGCCGCTGATCTTCCTCGGCGGCGTCTTCTACTCGGCGTCGCTGCTGCCGCAGCCGTGGCAGACGCTGACCAAGTTCGACCCGGTCTACTACATGATCAGCCTGGTCCGTTACGGGTTCGTCGGCTTCACCGAAGTGAACATCCCGCTCGCGCTGGGGGCGCTGACGGCGGCGACGGCGGCGCTCTTCCTCGTCAACCTGCGGCTCTTCACCAGCGGCTACAAGCTGCGCTCTTAGTGCCGGCGCGGGCGGACGCCTGCAAGCCACCGGGGTTTTAACTGAGCGAAGGGTTCGCCTCTCTACAATCGCGGGCCGATGGCGACTCGTATCCGCAGACGGCGACGTCGGCCGCACAAGACGCGCTGGCACAGGATCGCGATCCCGATTGTCTTCGTGATCGGGATCCTGGTCGCCGCCGGTGGGGTCGCGGCGGCGTGGGCGATCAAGGTCTACAACGAAGCGCCGCCGCTGGCAAACCTGAAACCGGTCCAGAAGGGCCGCAGCTCGGCGATCTACACGGCGGACGGCAAGCTGATCGGCTACATCCACTCGGACACGGTGCGCCAGCCGATCGTCGAAGAAGAAATCCCGCAGATCATGCGGAACGCGACGATCTCGATCGAGGACAAGGACTTCTGGCAGCACGGCGCGCTCGACTATCCGGGGATCCTCCGCGCGGTGATCAAGGACGTCTCGGCGGGCGGCAAGCCGGTGCAGGGTGCCTCGACGATCACGCAGCAGCTGGTCCGCAACCTCTACATCCGCCATCCCGAAGACACGATCCAGCGCAAGATCAAGGAAGCGCACCTGGCGGAAGAGCTCTTCGAACAACACAACCGTCATTGGATCCTCAACACCTACCTGAACACGGCGCCTTACGGGACCAACGAAGGGCAGACCGCGCTCGGGGTGGAAGCGGCGGCGCAGACCTACTTCAACAAGCCGGCCCTGGAACTGAACCTGACCGAGGCGGCGCTGATCGCAGGCCTGCCGCAGGCGCCCTCGGAATACAACCCGTTCCAAGACCCCAAGGCCGCGCTGCAGCGCCGCAACGAGGTCCTGGGGACGATGTGGGAACAGGGCTACATCACCCGTGACCGTTACCTGAAGGCACGGACCAGCGGCCTCGGTTTGGATCACGGCACCCAGTACACGACCGTCCACGACCCGTTCCTCTTCAACCTGGTCGAACAGGAATTGATCAAACGCTACGGGATCAACACGGTCCGCAACGGCGGGCTCAAGGCTTACACGACGATCGATCCTGAACTGCAGGCAGACGCCGAATCGGCGGTCGCCGACTGCACCGAAATCGGCACCTGTTATTCCGGCGGCCCGGTCACCGGCCTCGCCTCCGTCGATCCGAAAACCGGTGCGATCCTGGCGCTGGCCTCGACCCCCGGCGAAGAAGGCGAAGAAGAATTCAACTACGCCTGGCAGGCCGAAAAGCAGCCGGGCTCCTCCTTCAAGCCCTACGTCCTGGCAACGGCGGTGAAGCAGGGGATCGACCCCAAAACCACCTACTACGACGGCAGCGAACCGGCGATCCTGGAAATCCCCGGTGGCGGTGGGACCTGGGACGTCCACAACTCCGAGGCGGGCAACGGCGTGATGTCGCTGGAAGAAGCGACCTGGAACTCGGTCAACATCGTCTTCGCCAAGCTCGACCTTGACGTCGGGCCGGAAAACGTCACCCAGACGGCCGAAGAAATGGGGATCGAAGCCGAACTTCTGTCGGTGCCGGCGGAAGCGATCGGCGGCCTCTCCCACGGCGTATCGCCGCTGGAACAGGCGGACGGCTACGCGACGCTCGCCAACGGCGGCGTCCATCACGACCCGACCGCGATCAGCAAAGTCGAATTCGCCGACGGCAAGGTCGACGAAATCGAAAGCGAAGAAGGCAACCGCGCGCTCACCCCGGGGCAGGCCTGGGTGGTCACCAACGTGCTCAAAGGCGTGATCACGCAGGGCACCGGCGCGGGCTACACCAACCTCGCCTGCCCCGAAGCGGCCGGCAAGACCGGTACGACCGACGAAGAATCGGACGCCTGGTTCGTCGGCTACACGCCGGAATACTCGACCGCGGTCTGGGTCGGCCATCCGCGCACCCATGAATACACCGGCTTCGGCGGGCCGACCGCCGGGCCGATCTGGAAGGACTTCATGGAACAGGCGACGGCGGGCAAATGCCCGGCCTTCGAAGAACCGTCGAGCCTCCCCGAACTCTCCGCCCTGACCGGCGGCCATACCGCCAGCGGCAGCGAATACTCGGCCCACTTCGGCGAAGAAGAAGAAGAATTCGGCGAAGAAGAAGAAATCGAAGGCGGCTTCGAAGCCGGCGAAGAAGCTGAAGCCGAAGAAGAAGGCCTGGAAACCGAAGAAGGCGCGGAAGAAACCGAAGAAGCCCCGACCGAAGAAGAAGCCCCGGTCGAAGAAGCCGCCCCGCCGCCCGAAGGCGGCGGAGTCGGCGCGGGCTGACGCCTCGACCCATCGCCGCGCTTGCTGACTTGACCACACCCAAGGGGGCTCAACTCAGCAATGCGGCGGACTGCGGTCCTACTCGGTGAGGTCGCCGCGCTCGACCAGCTCGATGCGGTAGCCGTCGGGGTCGCGGACGAAGGCGATGCGGCTGCCGGTGGTCCGGCCGCCGGGGCGGTAGGGGGGCTTCTCGGGGGAGATGCCCTGGGTGGCGAGGGCGGCGAGGGTGCCGTCGAGGTCGCTGACCGCGAGGGCGATGTGGTTGTAGCCGGTGCCGAGCTCGTAGTCGGTGACGCCGTGGTTGTAGGTCAGCTCGAGGATCGGATCGCCGTCGGGGAGCCCCATGAAGACGTTGATCGCCTCGTCGCCGATCGGCATCCGGCCCGCCTCGGAGAAGCCGAGCTTCTCGTAGAAGGACACCGAGCGGTCGATGTCGCCGATCCGGTAGCAAGTGTGGAGGAAGGTGTTTGCCATACGGGCCAGCTTATCCTCCGTCTGATGCCTTCCCTGGATCACGTCCGACTCGTCGTCTCCTTGGTCGCCCTCGCTTTGTCGGCCGGCGCCGCGAGCGCCGTCGCGGCGGGGGCGGAAACCGCGCCGGTGCCGGTCGAACCGACCGGGAAGACGGTCACGATCTCGGTACGCGAAGTCGCCGGCAAGCTCCGCTTCGTCGGCCCGTCCACCGTCACCGCCGGAGACGAGCTGGAAATCGTCAACCGGACCGACCCGCAACGCCTCGGGCCGGTGACCTTCTCCCTGGTACGCCGCGGCCACCTGCCGAAAACCAAGCACGCCCAGGCGGTCTGCTTCACCCCTGGCCACATCTGCTGGGCGATCGCCGAATGGCAGGGCGTTCACGGCGAAGGGACGCCGACGATCAACCCCGCCGAAGCGGGCGAACCGGGCTGGGACACGATGGGCGCGAACGGCGTCCCCGGCGATTCTTGGTTCAGCGGCACGGAATCCGGCGGGACGTTCGGCCAGGAGGTCACGGCGACGCCGGGCACGCGGCTTTGGTTCATGGACGCGATCCATCCCTGGCTGCGCGGAACGATCAAGGTAACCGCTCCAAAGTACTAGGCATCTGTACCTAAAGGTATGAGTCCGTCTGTCGATTCATACCTTGAGATGAGCGCTTCGCTGATTCAGAGAGACGCGATCCGGCCGCCCGGTCGGTCCGAGGCTCGGGCGACCGCGGCACTGCTGCTCGCGGGCGCCGGCCTGGTCGCGATGTCGCTGGTCTTGCCGCATCCCAGCGGCGGTCACGAAGTCGCACTGATCGCGACCGCCCTCGGTATGGCCCTGGCCGGCCTGATCGTCTGGTTCCTCTCCTCGTGGGTACCGCCGACGGCCTCCCGCGTCCTCCTCGCCGCCACCGTCCTCGTCACCGGGGTGCTGATCTGGGAGTCGGGGCTGGCGGTCGGCCAGTACGGGACCATCTTCACCTGGGCGACGCTGATCTCCGCCTACTTCTTCTCCCGCCGCGTCGCCGCCTTCCACCTCGTCTGGCTGCTCCTCGTCTACGCCGGTTCGCTCGCGGTCGTCGAAAGTACCGGCGGCTACTCGCCGGTGACCCGATGGCTCTTCTCGGCGGTCTCGCTCACGGTGGTGATGCTCTTCGTCAGCAACCTCGTCGCCCGTCGCCAGCACGCCGACATTCGCGCCCGCCGCTTCTTCGACCTGTCCCAGGACATGCTCTCGACGATGGACATGCAAGGGCGCTGCATCGAGGCCAACGCCGCCTGGCAGCGCAGCCTCGGCTACCGGCCCGCCGAGATGCGCGGTCGGCGGCTGCTCGACCTGACCCACCCGGACGACCACGTCGGCGCCACCAAGGAGGCATTCCGGGTGTTCCGCGGCGAGGTCTCCGAGGGGCTCGAGACGCGGGTCCGGGCGAAGGACGGCAGCTGGCACTGGCTGCGCACGAGCTCGGTCTTCGAGCCGCTCGAGGGACTCGTCTACGCGCGCTCGACCGACGTCACCGAGCGCAGAGCCAACCAGGAAGAGCGCGAGCGGCTGATGGGCGAGGTGGAGCTGTTGGCGCGCTCCGACGCGCTCACCGGGCTACCCAACCGACGCGCGCTCGACGATCAGCTGCCGCGCGAGATGGCCCGGGCCCTGCGGATGGCGACGCCGCTCTGCCTGGCGATCATCGACATCGACCACTTCAAGGCCTACAACGACACCCACGGCCACCTCGCCGGGGACGCCGTGCTGCGCGGCTGCGCCGCCGCCTGGGACGGCGAGCTGCGCGGCGAAGACATGATCCTGCGCTTCGGCGGCGAGGAGTTCCTCGCCATCCTTTCCGGCTGCTCGCCGGCCGACGCGACCGAGATCGTCGAGCGGCTGCGGGCGGCGACGCCTGAGGGGCAGACCTGCTCGGCGGGGCTGGCGGTCTGGCAGCCGGGGGAGAGCGTCGACGAGCTGGTGGCGCGGGCGGACAAGGCGCTGTACGAGGCCAAGGAGTCGGGACGCAATCGGCTCATTGCCGCTGCGTAGCGCCGTCAGGGCGAGCCTTCTCTCACAACAGCGGGGAGGTTCGTTCAGGCTCGCCCTGACGACGCTCCCTCGTAGCGCTGCCTGGGACGATGCACTCCGTGGCCGATGAAGAGCTACGCCGCAGGTTTCGCGGCGCCCGCCGTGATCCTCAGCTGACGGTGCTGGAAGGGTTCCATGCGTACAAGCACGCGTTGCGATTCGGTGCCCAGATTGAGACGGCTGTGGCTACCGACCCAGGTGAACTGGAGCGGCTGGCGGCTGATCTGGCTCCGGATCTGCTCGGGCGGATCGGGGATGGGGTGGGGGAGGTCGACGCGGAGACGCTGGCGGGGCTGGTGCCGCAGGCGCCGCGGACCGGCGTCGTCGCGATCGCTCGTCGCAAGGCTGCCGATCTCGAGGCGGCGCTTGCCGATCCGCGGGAGGCGCCCGTCGTCCTGCTCGAGCAGCCCCGCAACATGGGCAACCTCGGAGCCTGCGTGCGGGTGTCGGCGGCGGCTGACG
Organism: Solirubrobacterales bacterium; assembly: GCA_025964255.1. GTDB lineage: Bacteria > Actinomycetota > Thermoleophilia > Solirubrobacterales > 70-9 > VAYN01. The sequence continues at coordinate 21,408 of JAOPZF010000048.1, forward strand.
CGGCGGCGCTGCTGACGATCGGCGAGAACGACCCCTGGCATCCCGACGCGGTCCGCGGCGCGGCGGGGCTCCATTACGCGCTGCCGGCGGTGGCCGCGGTCGAGCGTTCACCACGGGTCGACGGCCGGCCTTTGCTGGCGCTCGATCCTGAGGGGGACGTCATCGACCCGGCGACGATCCCGCGCCGTGCGATCCTCGCCTTCGGCACCGAGCGCCACGGCCTCAGCGACGAGCTGCTCGCCGAAGCCGACGGCCGGATCGCCCTGCCGATGCGAGACGGGGTCTCCAGCCTGAACCTCGCCACCTCGGTCGCCGCCGTTCTTTACACGTTGATACTGCGGCGTCCGTCTGAATAGGTAAAGCTCACCTTTGCAACGGTCGATACCTGCGTTGCAGTCAATCGATTTCGAAAGGAAGCAAAGTGCCCCTCGCAGACATCTCCTTCGGCGAACTCCTGTTGCTCGTCGCCGAGATCTTCATCTTCGTGGTCTGGATCTGGATTCTCTTCACGATCATCACGGACCTCTTCCGTGACCACGAAATGTCGGGTTGGGCGAAGGGGCTTTGGATCCTCTTCCTCGTCTTCATCCCGTACCTGACCGGCCTCATCTACCTGATCGCCCGCGGCTCGGGGATGCGCGATCGCGCGATCAAAGCTCAAACCGACGCGAAAGCGCATTTCGACGAATACGTGCGGGAGCAGGCTCATGCCTCGCCCGCCGACGAACTCCACAAACTGAACGACCTGCGCGAAAAAGGCGCGCTCAGCCAGGAGGAGTTCGACCAGGCGAAGAGCAAGCTGCTCGCCTGAGTTTAAATTTTTAGGGTGTGGCGGGGCGTCAAACGGCGCCCCGCCGCCCTCTACGACCGCTTCGAAAGTCCTGCAAACAACAAAGTTCTGCAAGCGAGATTGCAAATTATCGGTAACTAGGGGGTGCGGGGAGACCACTCCGCTAGCCTGCGCGACCGCAGCCGAATTTCTGTGTTTCGGAATTCACCTGCGAAATCGATGCGGACTCTTTTCCCCCACACCGACCCCAGCGCCCGGCACCGCCGCCGCGCTCTCAGCACCGCCGCCGTCCTCCTCGTGGCGCTCTGCGTGGCCGCGCTCATGCTCAGCTCGACGGCCCCTGCCGCGAGCCTGGAAGAAAAGCGCGACACCACGCAGTCGAAGCTAAACGAAGTCGAAGCGACCCAGAGCGAACTCGCCGACACGATCGCCGCCGAGAACGCCGAAATCAACGCGATGATCGGCGAAGTCTCGACCCTGCGCCAGGAACAGCAGGCGGTCGAGGCGCAGCTCGTCGCCAAAGAAGAAGAACTTGAAGCCGCGACCACGGCGCTGGCGAAAGAACGCGAACACCTGGTCGAAGTGCGTCACCAGCTGACCAAGTCGCTGGCCGACCTGCGCGAACGACTCGTCTCGATCTACGAGGCGGGCTCGCCCGACATCCTCAACGCGATCATCGAATCCGAAAATTGGTCGAGCATGGCGGCGCAGACCGAATACCTGAACCGGATCCAGAGCTACGACAACTCGGTCGTCACCAAGGTCAAGTCGCTGCGCGACGAAGTCCAGAGCTCGGTCGGCCGACTGACCTCGACCCAGGAAAAGATCGAAAGCGCCCGTGACTCGATCGCGACCACCGAGCAGGAAGTCGCCGCCGCCAAGGAAGCCTCCGAAGCGCGCTTCCTCGAACTGAAGGGCGCCCAGGCCCAACGCCGCGAAACGATGGACGCGCTGGAGTCGAAGGAACAGGCGCTGAGCGACAACCTCGCCTCGATCTCCGAACAGATCGCCACCCAGCACGCCGAAGAAGCGGCCGAACGGGCGGCGGAAGCGGGTGTCGTCTCCGAAATGGCCGGCGAAGCTCCGGCGCCGCTGAACTCGGGCGAAGCGACCGGCTTCATCAGCGAATCTGAAGCGAGCGCCTCGGCGTCGGCCCCCGAACAGGTGAAGGGAGTCGTCGCTGCGGCCAACGCGATCGCCTACACCCCCTACATCTGGGGCGGCGGTCACGGCTCCTTCGAATCCTCCGGCTATGACTGCTCCGGCGCCGTCTCCTACGCGCTGCACGGCGGCGGCCTACTGGAAAGCCCGCTCGACTCGACCGGGCTCGAGACCTGGGGCGAAGCCGGCCCGGGCAAGTGGATCACGGTCTACGCCAACGCCGAACACGCCTGGATGGTCGTCGGCGGCCTCGCCTTCGACACGGTCGGCGGCCCCGGCCCCCGCTGGCACCCCAGCCTGGTCGACAGCCCCGAAGGATTCATCGCGCGGCACCCGCCCGGCCTGTAAATCCGCGGCTCCATATATAGGCTCGCCGAGCCTTGGAACCGATCTCTTACCTACAGGCGCTGATCCTCGGGGCCCTGCAGGGGCTCTCCGAGCCGTTCCCGATTTCCAGCCTCGGCCACGCCGTGCTGCTGCCGAAGCTGCTCGGCTGGGACATCCACCAGAACGACGACTACTTCCTCACCTTCCTGGTCGCGACGCATTGCGCGACGGCGCTGGTGCTGTTCTTGTTCTTCCTCGACGATTGGAAGCGGATCTGGTTCGGCTTCGTCCGTTCGGTCAAAGGGCGCTCGACGCCGCGCGACCTCGACGCGCGCCTCGCCTGGGTGATCATCATCGGCACGATCCCGGCCGGGATCCTCGGCCTCGCGCTCGAGCACAAACTGCGCTCGCTGTTCGCCTCGCCGACCTCGGCGGCGATCTTCCTCACCATCAACGGCCTGCTGCTGCTGGCAGTGGAGCGCTTCCGCCGCCGGCCGCCGCGGCCCGGCGACGGGGAGGGGGACGGCGACGAGCGGATCGCCAAACTGGGGTTCCGCCAGGCGCTCGGTATCGGCGCCGCCCAGGCGCTAGCGCTGATCCCCGGCATCTCGCGCTCCGGCGTGACGATGGGCGGCGGCTTGCTCGCCGGGCTCTCCAACGAGGACGCCGCCCGCTACGCCTTCCTGCTGGCGACGCCGGTGATCGCCGCCGCCGGGTTGCTGAAGCTGCCCGAACTCTTCGGCTCGGCAGGGGACGGGGTGCGCGGCCAAGCGCTGGTCGGCGCGATCGCCGCCGCGATCACGACCTGGGCCGCGGTCAAGTTCCTGCTCAAATACTTCGAGACCAGCCGCCTCACCCCGTTCGGCTACTACTGCGTCGGCACCGGCATCTTCTGCCTGATCGTCTTCTCCCTCTAGCGCGTCCCACCTGAACGAACCCACCCGTTTATGGGAGCAGGTTCGACAAGTTGGAACGTATTGATTGCAACTTTCCCCGTTTGGGTATGGGCCGCTCGAGGGACCTTGGCAAGGGTCCCGTCAGGGTTACCTCTGGGAAAGGAGCTTCACCATGGAGTCAGGATCTGTTCCGGGC
>JAOPZF010000064.1 GCA_025964255.1 Solirubrobacterales bacterium
AGCCGCGTCGTCGGTAGCGCGGCGGCCGTCCGTGTTGCGGCCCGGGCGTCTGGGGGCGGCCCGGGCAGGCTGGGGCCGCCACGCGACGCCCGGGACGTCAGGGTTTCGCCGAGAAGGGCACGGGTGCGACACGTTCGTCACTCTTCCGTGCGCACGGAATGTTGATGCGCCGAATGCCCCTCCTATAGGTCGAGTTTTCGGCCCATCAACATCGAGGGGCATCAGAGGACGGGAGGAACCGTGACGTTCCATGGGTCTTCGTGACCTCTCCCGCACCCTCGGCCGTCTCGGCCACGGCCACAGCCCGCCCGGGCCGTGGCCGAGACGGCCCACGTCCCTTCTCAGTTATTGCGCCAGGGTCCGACCGCCGGCAAAATTGCCGGCGCCTCGGAGATAGCTCCAAAAGGCGGCGTCGGCGAGGGTGTGGGCGTCGTCGGCGGCTGCCGGAGCGACGTCGATAGCGATCTGCTGGGCCCAGTCGGTTCCCTGGCCGTAGAAGTCGGCGAGCTCCTCGGCGGTGAAGGTCGGCCCGACCCGGCGGCGCAGTTCGAGGCGGATCGCACTGATTACGCGATCGGCGAGGCGGCGAAGTTTGGGGTCGTCGATCGAGTTGAGCGCGCGAGCGCCCTCCTCCCACTGGTACAGCGCGTTGGCGAGCGGATAGGGCATGTCTCGAATTTACCTGTCCGTGCATCTCGTCCCGCGCTCGACCCGAACGAACGTTTCGTGGTGCGGGATCTGGACCCCCGTGGGACGACGCGGACACCTTGAGAGGTCGCAGGCTGCCACCCGGCCGCAGCGGCGGCCACACGGCCGATCTGCCCGCGCCCCGCCCCCTTCCTTACGTATTTCGCCCTGGCGCCCTTCATCGGCGCCGAGGAGGCGTGCGACGTCGCCAACGGCCGCGGCCGCACCGGCGGCCAGCAGGCTGCCTAGGTTCCGGGAGTATTCGGGACTTCGCGCAGCGGGGCGTTCGCCGGGCCGCAATGGGTCTTCAACGGGCCGGTCACCTGCCAGACGGTGACTTCCTTTTCGCGGAACAGCGGGCGGACGCCGCCGGAGCCGCGTAGCCAGCGGGCCTCGGGTGAGGCGACCGGCTTGCTCGAGTGGAGGAAGTTGAGGAACGGTGAGGTCACCAGGTAATCGAGGTCCGCTTCGTTGACCGCGGTGCGGAACGCTTCGCAGGTGGGGATCGCGTTGTAGGCGCCGTGGGGACCCTTTTCGCCGAGGTAGAGGACGTGGTTGGAGATGTCGGGCCCGTAGAAGCCGTAGCCGGCGAAGCCCGCGGTCGTGCCGACCAGGCCGATGCGCGAGTCGTGGATCCCGCGGGTCCAGGCATAGGCCTTGTCCAGGCCCATCCCGGGGACCGAGGTTTCGGCGCTGACGTTGGCGAAGCGGTGGTTCAGGTAGTGGCGCTCGACCGGGTATCCGAGGCCGATCGAGGCGACCGCGAGCGCGGCGAGGCCGCCCGCCACGGCCCGGGTCGGCAGGCCATCACGTCGGGCGAGCCAGATCAGCGTCGGCACGAAGACGAAGACGATCACGAAGGCGAGCGCGAAAACCCGCGCTTTGTCGTGCAGAGCGTGGTCGGGGCGGTCGGTGACCAGGAAGACGACGGTCAGCACCGCGATCAGCCCCCATTGGCGCTTCGGCGCGTCGAGGAAGCGCGGCAGGGGCACCAGGACGAGCGCCGCCAGCAACGCCGGGATGACGAAGCGCACGTTGATCGCGAAGCCCGTCGGTTCTCCCTGCACACCCGCGGCGCCGAGCGGGGTGAAGAGGTAGGCGAGGAGGCCGAAGAGGGCGACACCGCCGAGCCAGCGGACCAGCTTGTCGCGTCCGGCGAAGATGGCGAGGAGGCAGGCGGCGACGGCGCCGACCACGACCAGCGGCCAGAGCACGCCAAAGGCGCCGTGCAGGCCCGGGGAGAAGTAGTGGTGCCAGACGCTGGTGTCGGTCGCGTAGTGGGTGATGGCGAAGTTGGGGCGACCTTCCTGCAGGCGATCGGGATGCGGCAGGGTGATCGGGCCGAGCTTGGTCACCTGCGGGATCGGATTGCCGGCGACGATCAGGTTGCGCAGGTACCAGTAGCCGCCGCCGATCAGCGCCGGGACGAACCACCATCCGGCCGCCTTCCAGCGCTTGCCGACGGGAGCGAGGACGAGGACGGCGATGCTGAGCGCGCCGGCGAGGGCGAGCACGGTGACCTTGGTCCCGGCGGCGAGCCCGACCGCGAGCCCCGCCGCCGCCAACGGCCACCCGTACAGCGCGCGCCGGTCCTCGGGGTGGGCGTTCCAGGCCTCGATCAGCATCGCGATGCCGGCGAGGAGGAGCGCTGCCGCCATCAGGTCATTCTTCGCCGCGCCCGGCTCGCGCACGACGAGGGTGTGGCAGCCGGCCAGGATCGCCGCGGCGATCACCGCCGGGATCCCGCGGCCGTAAGGGCGGCCGACGCAGTAGGCGGCGAGGAAGGCGACCGCGAGCCAGCCGAAGTTGATGAAGAGGCTGAGCGTGTCGCGGCCGGTCATCAGCATCCCGACCGCGTGCAGGAGCTCCGAGTTCTGCGGGTAGAACCAGTTGACGAAGACCGTCTCGACGTGGTCCATCCCGGTCGTCGAGTGCGACTGGAAGATCGTCGCCGAGAACGGCATGTGGTACCAGAGCGAGTCGAAGTTGAAGATCCCGGTGTCGAGCGCGTGCTTGGTCGTCACCGCCCAGTCGAAGACGACGATCGCGATCACCACGATCGCCACCAGCGCGGCCCAGAGGCCCAGCTCCCCCCCGCGCGCCGTCTGCCCTCCCCCACGCGCGGTCGGGACGTAGCGGGCCGCCAGCGCGACGAGGACGGCACAGATCAGCAGCGCGCCCGCGTAGAGCAGGCCGAAGGTGCCGAGGACCTCGCTGACGACCGTGACCAGGCCGACCGCGACGATCACCTCGACCAGCCGCGCCGGGGCGCCGCGCCAACCCGGCAGGAGGCGCGCTCGCAACCAGTAGGCGGCGAGGCCGAAGCCCGCCGCGAGGACGGCCAGCTGAGCGGCCCCCAGGAGGTAGGAGCCGAAGCTGGTCACGCCCGCCTCAGTTCTGCAGGCCGTGGAGCACGAAGGGGCGCTCGCCTTCGGCGATCAATCCCTGGCGACGCGCGGTGCGCTCGACCACTGCCGGTTCGTCGGCCGACTGGACGGCGCGGTGCAGTTGCTTGTTTTCGCGCAGCAGTTCGTGGAATTCGACTTTCGCCGCGCTGGTCGCCTGGTGGGTCTTGAAGAGGTCGATCGCCGGGTTCAGATACGAGTAGGCGACGGCGAAGAGGACCAGCACCAAGGCGATGCGGCCGACTCGGTCCCATTTGATCCGACTGGCCGAGCTGCGGGCGCCGGGGCGGCGCGCCGCCGGACGGCGTTTGGGACGAGCGGCGGCACGAGCGGAAGAAGCCATGCCCGCAGCTACGCTGCCGACGGGCCTTCTCCTTCATTAAATGCGCGCCCCGGCGCCCTAGGAGGCGCGTTGAAGGAAAGCGTTCAAGCCCGGGAACTCGGCGGCGCTGCCGAGCTCCTCCTCGATCCGCAGCAGCCGGTTGTACTTGGCGACGCGGTCGGAGCGTGACGGGGCGCCGGTCTTGATCTGGCCGGCGCCGGTGGCGACGGCGAGGTCGGCGATCGTCGTGTCCTCGGTCTCGCCCGAGCGGTGCGAGATGACCGCGGAGTAGCCCGCCTCGCCGGCGATGCGGATCGCCTCCAGCGTCTCCGAGAGGGTGCCGATCTGGTTCACCTTGACAAGGATCGAATTGCCGACGCCGAGCTCGATGCCGCGGCGCAAGCGCACCGGGTTGGTGACGAAGAGGTCGTCGCCGACCAGTTGAACCTTCTCGCCGATCGTGTCGGTGAGCAACTTCCAGCCGTCCCAGTCCTCCTCGTCCATGCCGTCCTCGATCGAGACGATCGGATATTTGGCGGCGAGAGAGGCCCAATAGGCGGCCATGTCCTGCGGCGACAGCGTGCGGCCCTCGTGCTCGAGCACGTAGTTGCCGTCCTTGAAGAACTCGCTGCTGGCCGGGTCGAGGGCGATGAAGATGTCGGAGCCGGGCTCGTAGCCGGCCGCCTCGACGCCCTCGAGGACCGCCTGCAGGGCAGCCTCGTTGGACTCGAGGTTGGGCGCGAAGCCACCCTCGTCGCCGACCGCGGTGGCGAGGCCGCGAGCGCCGAGGCTCTTCTTCAGCGCGTGGAAGACCTCGGTGCCGAAGCGCAGGCACTCGGAGAAGCCGGAGGCGCCGGCCGGGACGACCATGAACTCCTGGAAGTCGACCGAGTTGTCGGCGTGGGCGCCGCCGTTCAAGACGTTCATCATCGGCACCGGCAGGACCCGCGGCTCGCCGCCGCCGTAGAGCTCGGCGAGGTAGCGGTAGAGCGGTTGCTGGGAGTCCGCGGCGGCGGCCTTGGCGGCGGCCAAGGAGACGCCGAGGATCGCGTTGGCGCCGAGGCGGCCCTTGTTCGGGGTGCCGTCGAGCTCGATCATCGTCTCGTCGAGCGCGCCCTGCTCGGCGGCGCGGGCGCCGGTCAGCGCCTTCGCGATCTCGCCGTTGACGTTGGCGACCGCCTTGCCGACACCCTTGCCGACCCACTGATCGCCACCGTCGCGCAGCTCGACCGCCTCGAACTCACCCGTCGAGGCGCCCGAAGGGACCGCGGCGACGCCGCGCGCCCCGGACTCGAGCGCGACCTCGACCTCGACCGTCGGGTTGCCCCGCGAGTCGAGGATCTGGCGCGCGTGGATGGAGGCGATGGTGCTCACGAGGTGGCCACTCTATTCGGCCGCGACGCCGTGGCGCCGTGCGGCCGGCCGGACTTACTATTTGCCGGATTCGCCTTCGGCGGCGGCTTTCGCCGCTGCTTCTTCAGCGGCTTTCACGGCCGCTTCCTCTTCGGCCGAGGAGGCTTCCCCGCCGGCCGCGCCTTCGGCGGCACCTTCAGCAGCGGCCGCGCCTTTGGCTTTCTTCGGCACGATGCCCGGCGTCGGGCGCTGGACCAGTCGTTCGCCTTCCGGTTTGGAGACGCTGACGGAACCCGGGACGGCGGGAGCGTTCTGCTTCACCGCTGCCGGGCATTCCGTTGCCGGTTTCTTCGGTTCGGCTTCGTAGCAGGATTTGTACTGTTCCCGCGATTTCGCCAGCGCTTTCGAGGCCGGGTAATTGCTGCAGCTTTCGATCTGGAAGCCGGAGGCGCAGGTGGTGCGCTGGCTCCACTTCTGCTGGAAGTTCACGGCGACCCATTCGCTGAAGTATTTCTGGCTGCCTTCTTCGGTCAGCTGGGTCGAGATCGTCGATTTGACTTCGGAGAAGGGCTGCACTTTTTCCGGATGCAGCGTCACGACTTCCAGCAGCAGGTAATTTTTTTCCTGTTTGACCGGCCCGACGAGTTCCCCGGTTGCGGCGCCGAAAATGTCTTTTTTCAGCGGTTCCGTGAGGAATTCTTCGGCGATTTCTTTCTGGAGGCCGCCGTTGACGGCGGTGGTCGGCGAGTATTTTTTCGTGACTTTTTTCCAGCTCGCCGCGGAGTTGTCGGCTTCGAGCGCTTTCTGCGCTTCTTCGACTTCTTTTTTGTTTTCGTTGACGATCACGCGGACGTCGCGCGTCGGTTTTTTCGTGTACTGCGTCGCCTTTTCTTTTTCGTAATATTCCTTGATCGCTTCTTCGCTCGGCGGCGGCGCCTGTTTCGTGATCTTTTCCTGAATCTTGGTCGAGATCAGCTGGAGTTCGATCCGTTCCTGCACTTCTTCTTCGGTGAAGTGGTCTTCTTTCAGGAATTCCTGGAAGGCTTTTTCGGTTTTGAAGCTTTCTTTTTTGACTTTGGCGAGTTCGGTTTCGACTTCTTTCTTCGTCAGTTCGATCCCGAGTTCTTCCGCCTCACCAAAGATCCAGGCCTTGTTGAGGAGTTCGCCGATCGCCGCCGTGTGAAGTTCTTCACCTTTTTTGGAGGTCGGCTTGGGGGCTTTTTTCGTGCCCGACTGAGCCTCCTGCTGCAGCAGCGATTTCTTGTAGGACGCTTCCGAGATGTGGCCGATGTCGCTGGGGACGCTGGTCACCAGGGCGATATCGCCGGAAGGGATGCTCGTCTTGCCGAGCCCCTGGGCCACCGCGAAGACGACGAAAAGGGCGATGAAGACCACGCCGAAGAAGACGAGCCCGAATCGCTGCGCCCCTTTCGAGCCGCCACGACCTTTGCCGCCGGTTTTCTGGGCTGCCGGTTTTCTGGCGCCCCTGCCGCGTTTATTTCTCCCTGATTTAGCTCCCACCGCTGCGGCAGCATAGTGGAACTAACTCAGAGAAGTCTGAAGGGTCACGCGGCAGCCGGCTCGGCGGCGCGCTTGGCGTCGCGAAGCCCGGTGGCGAGCGCCAGGACAGCCGCCAGGCGTTCGTCCGGATCCCCTGGGACCCGCAGTGAGGCGGCCTGCTCGCGCCATTCGTAGAGCGCTCCCTCGACCTGCTCGGAGAGCACGCCGGACCCGACCGAGTCGAGCTCGACCCCGGTCACCGTCAGTTTGCCGCCGCGGAACTCGACGCTGCGCGCGCCCGCCAGCCCCAGCTCGATCCGCGCCTGCTGCAGTTTGAGCAGGTTCTCGGCCTGCGGCGGTAGCTGGCCGAAGCGGTCGTCGAGCTCGTCGCGGATCTGCCGCAGCTGGCCCGGCTCGCGGGCCGCGACGATCCGCCGGTGGATGTCGATCTTCGCCGCCTCGAAGGGCACGAAGGTGGCCGGCAGGTAGGCGTCGACCGGCACGTCGAGGCGGACCGGCTCCGGCGCCTCCTCGCGCTCCCCGTCCTCTCCCCCGGCCTCGGCCACCGCCTCGTCGATCATCTGGCAGTAGAGCTCGAAGCCGACCGCGGCGACGTGGCCCGACTGCTCGTCGCCGAGCAGGTTGCCGGCGCCGCGGATGTCGAGATCGCGCATCGCGATGCGGAAGCCGGAGCCGAGCTCGGTGTGGTCGGCGAGGGTCGAGAGGCGCGCCGCCGCGTCCTCGGTCAGCGCCTCGGCGCTCGGGTAGAGCATGTAGGCGTAGGAGGACTCCTTGGAGCGCCCGACCCGTCCCCTGATCTGGTAGGCCTGACTCAGCCCGAGCTGGTCGGCCCGCTCGACGATCAGAGTGTTCGCGGTCGGGATGTCGAGGCCGGACTCGATGATCGTCGTCGTCACCAGCACGTCGGCGTCGCCGCGCAGGAAGGCGAGCATCGTCTCCTCCAGCTGGTGCTCGTCCATCTGCCCGTGCGCTTCGAGGAAGCGGGCACCGGGGACGAGCCCGCGCAGCCGCTCGGCGACCTCGAACAGCGAGTCGATCCGGTTGTGGAGGACGAAGGCCTGGCCACCGCGCTCGATCTCCCGCGACAGCGCTTTTTTCACCAGCGCCTCGTCATAAGGGCCGACGTAGGTGCGGACCGGGCGGCGGCCCTCCGGCGGCGTCTCGATCACCGAGATGTCGCGGAGGCCAGCGAGGCTCATCTGCAGGGTGCGCGGGATCGGCGTCGCCGACATCGCCATGACGTCGACTCTCAGTTTGATCTGGCGCAGGAGCTCCTTCTGTTTGACGCCGAAGCGCTGCTCCTCGTCGACGATCACGAGGCCGAGGCTCTTCGCCCGCACGTCGCGGGAGAGCAGCCGGTGGGTGCCGATCAGGACATCGACCTTGCCCTCCTCGAAGTCTTTGAGGACGGCTTTGGTCTCGGCGGCGGAGCGCAGGCGGGAGATGCCCTCGACCCGGAACGGGAGGTCGGCCATGCGCTCGCGGAAGGTGCCCCAGTGCTGCTGGGCGAGGATCGTCGTCGGCACCAGCATCATCACCTGGAGGCCGTCGGCGGCGGCCTTCACCGCGGCTCGCAGCGCCACCTCGGTCTTGCCGAAGCCGACATCGCCGCAGACCAGGCGGTCCATCGGCCGCTCCGATTCCATGTCGCCCTTGACGGCTTCGATCGCCTCGATCTGGTCGGCCGTCTCGCGGTAGGCGAAGTTCGACTCGAGCTCGATCTGCCACTCGCCGTCCGGCGCGAAGGCGTGGCCTTTGCGCGATTTGCGCTCGGCGTAGAGGTTCAGCAGTTCGCCCGCCAGGGCGCCGGCCGCTTTGCGCGCCCGCGCCTTGAGGTTCTGCCAGCGTTTGCCGCCGAGGGCGGAGAGCGTCGGTTCGCCGCCCGCGCCGACGTAGCGGCTCAGTTTCTCCAGCTGTTCGGTGGGGACGTAGACGCGGTCCTCGCCTTTGTATTCGAGGTAGAGGTAGTCGCGGGTGACGCCGCCGATCTCACGCGTCTCGAAGCCGGCGAAGCGGGCGACGCCGTGGTCCTCGTGGACGACGTAGTCGCCGACGCGCAGCTCGGAGAAGGCGAGGCGGCCGCGGCTGCCGGCGCCGGTCGCGGGCGTCTCCTCCGCGCGGCGGCGCCGGTGGACGAGGCGGCGGAAGGGATAGACGGCGAGTTTCAGCTCGGGGGCGATGAAGCCCTCGCGCAGGCGCGCCTCGGCGAAGGAGAGCGCCGGGTCGGGGGTGAGGCGGCCGCCCTCGAGGATGCGGACCTCGATCCGGTCGAGCCCGTAGCGGGCGCGCTCCGCCTCCCCCATGCTGTCGAAGGCGACGACGGTGCGGTAGCCGGAGCGGACCAGTTTCTCCAGCTCCGACTCGGCCTCTTTGATCGAGCGGGCGGGGCTCTCGGCGCGGGCGGCGCGGAAGGTCTCGCCCTCGTCGTCGTCGCTGACCGCGGTGAGGGAGAGCGCGGCGCGGGCGTTCAGCGGCCCGGCGACGTCGACGTAGAGGCGGCGCGCGTCCTCGTCCTTCATCGAGGTGAGCGCGTCCTCCCAGACGTCGCGCAGGGCGGGCTCGACCTCCTCGGCGGCGGCGAGGACGACGGCGGCGTTGTCGGGGACGAGGTCGAGCGGGGCGCGGAACTGGTCCAGCGGCAGGAGCTCCCCGAGGTCGGTGGCGCCGCCTTCGCCTTCGGCCGCCTCGAGGGCGGCGAGCGAGGCGAGCTCGCGGTGGTCGGCGTTCAGCTCGGCGGCGGGCGCCAGCTCGACCACCTCGGCCTCGCCGAGGCTGCGCTGGGTGAAGGTCGAGAACCAGCGCATCGACTCCACCTCGTCGCCGAAGAGCTCGATCCGCACGGCGCGGTCCTCGGTCGCCGGGTAGACGTCGAGGATGCCGCCGCGGACGGCGAACTGGCCGCGCTCCTCGACCTGCTCGGCGCGTTCGTAGCCGGCCGCGATGAGGTCCTCGGCGACGGCGCCGAGGTCGATCTCGTCGCCCTTGGCGATTTCGGAGCCGGCCGGGCGCAGCGACGCGTCCGGCACGGCCTCGGCGAGCGCGACGGCGGAGGCGACGACGATCGCGTCGGATTCACGCTGGAGCGCGTCGAGGGCGTCGATGCGGAGGCCGACGAGGTGCGGCGGCGGGGTGACGCTGGAGGCGTAGCCGGTGCCGCGCGAGGGGTAGAAGCGGACCCGGCGGGGAGCGAGGAAGGCGCGCAGGTCGGCGGCGAGGTCACGCGCGGCGCGGTCGTCGGCGGCGACCAGGAGCGCCGGGCGCCCCGCGAGCCCGCGATCGTCCTCGAGCAGCGCCGCGAGCAGCAGCGGCCGCAGCGTCGCCGAGGCGCGCAGCGTGACGCCCTCGCCCCCATCGGCGGCGGCGAGCACGCGACTCGCGAGCGCGTGGATGCGCTCGTTCTCGGCGGCTAGGTCAAGGAGTGGACGAAGGCTCATGGCAGGGAAAAAGCCCAGACGAAGTCGTCCAGGCCTCTCCTCCCATCTTACGAATGCGCCACCCCGGCCCGTTGACGGGCCGAAAACTCCAGCCCTCCTTGAGTTTTCGGCCCGTCAAAACCGAGGGCGACGGCTAGGCAGCGAGGTCACAGGTGCGGCACGTTCATCACGGGTCCGTACGGGAGGCGCCGGTTTTGTCACGGGTCCTCATACGTTCGAGGCCCCAAACCGAGGGTCGAAAACGCGTGGTCGACCTTAGGGCCCCTCTGGGGGGGTCGAAGTCGACCGCGTGATTGCAACGTCTGAAGAAGACAGGACGGACTGCGACGTTCCCTGGTTCTTCGTGACGAACCTCAAACGCCCCCGGGCGATCCGGGGCGGCTTCGCGGAAGGACGGGCGCCTCTTACGCTCCTCCCACGAACCCGGGTCCTTTCTCCTCCGGGCTCCAGCTTCCGCTAGCGCTTGACCGTGAACTTGAACTTCGCCGCGGGGCCCGTGAGCCCGCCCGCCGTCGCGCGGACCTGGAAGGTGTGCTTGCGCGGCTTCAGGTGCTTGTAGGTCTTCGGCGACTTGCAGCTGGCCCACCTGCCGGCGTCGAGCTTGCACTGGAACTTGGCGCCGGCGGCCGGGGTCGCCTTGAAGGTGAACTTCGCGGTGGTCGACTTCGAGCTCTTGGCGGGGTGCTTGTTGATCTTGGCCTTGGGAGGCTTAGGCGAGATCGGCGGATTCGTTGGGCTGGACCCGGAGGAGGACGACGAGCCGCCGGAGCCCCCTCCCCCACCGCCGCCTGCGGCATGTTCTTCGGGTTCGATCGGCTTGACCGGATCGGCGGTTGCGGCGCTCGGTGTCGAGACTTCCGAGGTAGCTCCTTCGGCGCTCGTTTCGGTCGCGGCGACGAGCGTCCCGACCGGGACCGTGGCATAGGCCGCCGTCCAGTTGCCGGAGGAGTCTGCCTTGGCCACCGCAAGCAGGGAGGCGAGCTCGCCCGCTTCGGCACTCGCCTTGCTGAAGATCCGCACCGTCGAGTCCGGCTTCGCCATGCCGGTGGCGCTGGACTGCAGGGCGGTCGCGAAGATCGGCGGTTCGACCGCGGCGTTGGGACGTTCTCCCGGTTCGCCTTCGAGCAGTTGGATGAACGACCCGGCGTTGCCGGAGCCGCTGTTGCCCCTGATTTCGTCGCGCGTCGCTTCGGAGCCGGAGACGAGGATCGCGCCGACGCCGCTGCCTTCGATGCCGTTCTCTTCGCCGGCCAGATCGCCACCGACCCGGTTGAAGTCGGCTTCTTCCAGGTCGATCCCGGCCTGACCGGCGCCGCTGATGGTGTTGCCGATCACCGTGTTGGACTGGCTCTGGATCTGGATCCCGTCGAGTTCCGGCACGGTGACGATGTTGCCTTTGATCAGATCCCCGTGGCCTTCGCTGTCCGCCCCGGTCAAGACGCCGATCTGGCCTCCCCGAATCGTGTTCCCGCTGATTTCCGCTCGTCCCCACTCGCTGACGATGCCGGCGAACGATCCCGGCCCGAGAAGCAGGTCGTTGCTCGAGATCTGCGCCGGTTCAGTGACGCCTTCAGCGCAAACTTCGATGCCGAAAGCGATCGGCGATTCGCCCGGGCTGCCGTCGGCGAGGAAGCCGATCGAGTTGCCGAGGGCGCGGAAGTTCTCGGCGCCTTCGGCGAAGATGCCAAAGCTGCCGGCGTCGATGTAGTTGCTTTCAGTCGGCGCGGCCCCGCCCACCGTGACGTCTCCTGGCCCGCCGCCGCATGGGAACTGGCCGGGGTCGGCCACGACGCCCGACGAGTTTTCGCCGACCGAGCTGAGGCCATCGGCGACGAGGCCGAGGTAGTTGCCACGGATCGCGGTCGGCCCGCTCGCCGGTTCGGCCGCTTCGCCGGTGAGATCGATGTCGGTGCCCCCTTCGGTCGCGATCACGTTGCAGGGGCCGTCGCATTCGAGGCTCGCTGCCTGGCCCGCCGTGAGGATGCCGCCGACCTCGTCGTCTGCGGCTTTCGAGGATGAGCCTTCGGCGTCAACGATCCTCACGCCGACCCCGAGGCTCGCCGGGCCGCTGCCGGTCGGGTCGACGCCGATGTAGTTCCCCTGGACGGAGGTGTGAGAGGAGCCCTGGACATCGACGCCGATCTGGCTGAGGCCGAAGACGTTGCGGTCTTCTTCGTAGTCACCCCGAGTCTCACCGCCGATGATGGCGTTGTTTTCTTCTACGACAACGCCCGATTTGAAGCTGCCGCCACTTAGGCCACGGTTCAATTCGATCCCGAACCAATCGCCCACCGCGGTGAAGTCGACGCCGTGTTCGGTGTCGAGGATGCCGTTCAGGCCACCCTCGATCGCCAGGTCGCCGATCGTGACGTCCTGACCGGAGACCGTGAACACACTGGGAGCGGTCGAAGACGCCGGAAGGCCGACAACTTCGGCGCAAGGCCCTTCGACGCCGTAAGAGGTCGGGCAATGCCCCGCGTCGATTTCGACCGCATGGATGATCGGCGGCAGAGGTGACGCCAACGTGATGGTCGAGGCGGGAGCGGTACCGTCGAACACTGCCGGGTCGAACAAGATTTCGTCGAAGAGGCTCGTCGTGTTGGCCGCTTCGATCGCGGCCCGCAACGTGCATTCCCCGGTTTCGGTTTCGCAGACCGCTCCGGCGGCGGTCTTCGGAGCGTCGCCGGTGGTGTCGACGGTGAAGGTCGTCGGCACCGCCGAGGCGACCGCCGGGACAACGGTCATCGCGATCAACGCGCAGACGAGCGCCGCGAGGACTCCGAAGCCGCCACAGTTTCTCCGAACTCTGATGTTTTCCCCGGCAGGCACGGCGGCCAACCTATACGCGGACCGCGGCCGAATCCGAGCGCCCCGAAACTCGTGACTATTCGTCTAGGGGAAGCCGAGGCTGCGGACGTGCTCGACCTGGCCGATGCCCTCGGCGGCGGACCGGCCCTCGATGTCGTCCCACTCGTGCAGCATCCGCTTCAGACGAGCGACCGACTCGGGCGGGTGGGCGGCGACCGAGGCGGCGAGGGCGAGTGCCGACTCCTCGGTCGCGGCGGCGGGCGCGACACGGTTGATCAGGCCGAGGCGCAGGGCCTCGTCGGGGCCGACCGTGCGCGAGCTCAGCAGCAGGTACTTGGCGGTGGCGAGGCCGCAGAGGGAGACGAGGCGGGCCGGGCCGACCGGCATCCCCAGCGCCGCGCCGGGGAACCGCATCCGCAGGTTGGCGCCGCCGACCCGCATGTCGCAGGCGATCGAGATCTCGGCGCCGCCGCCGACGACATCGCCGTGACAGGTGGCGACGGTCGGCTTGGGGAAGGCGACGATCGCGTCGTAGAGGTCGGAGAACATCTGCATCCGCTGCACGTGGCCGTCGTGGTCGAGTTCCTCGCGCACGTCGGCGCCCGCCGAGAACCCCATGTGGTCCGAAGAGGAGAAGACGAGCACCCGGACCGCGTCATCGCCGCGGGCCACAGCCAAGTGCTCGAGCAGCTCGCTCAGCATCTGCGTGTTGATCGCGTTCCGCGCCTGCGGCCGTTCCAGCCGAATCAGCGCCACCCCGTCCTCGGCGACGCTGTAGCTGGTCACGTTCTGCGGCTCCGCCGCCGCCACGTTGTCTCCGCGCTCACTCATCGTCGTCCCCGGAAGCTATCCGCTCTCACAGGGAATAGGTCCGCCGCATGAACCGATCGAACTGCGGAACGGTGAAGGCGGCCAGTCCACGGCCAGGCGTGTAGAGAAGGCCTTTCTCGATCAAGCGGGAACGGATCGGCGCGAGTTGCTCAGAGGTGCGTCCGAGCAAGTTCGCCACATCTTTCGCCCTTTGTGGCTGCTGACCCAGCTCGGCCATCGCCCGTAGATAGCGCTGCTCGAGCTCGCTGGTTCGCTCGATCCGGACCCGGAAGAAGCCACCGTCCAGCTTTGCTTCGACCGCTGCCTGGGCGCGCGAGACATCTTCGGCGGTCAACGGCGACTGCTCCGCCAGGTTCCAGAGAGTGTTGCCGTACTCCTGCAGAAAGTAGGGATAGCCCTCCGTGTAGTCGACCACCGCCGCAAGGGCGTCGGCCTCGAAGCCGACCCCGAGCCGTTCCGCCGGCTCCGACAACGCCATCCGTGCCTGTATGTCGGAGAGGCGGCCGATCCGCGGGAAACGGAAGAGGCGCTCGGCGTAGGACTTGGCCTCGCCGGCGAGCCTCGGCAATTGAGGAAGGCCCGCGCCGACGAGCGTGATCGGAAGTTGCCGTTGGACCGTCTTGTGGATGGCCGCGATCAGCGCCTCGAACTCATCGACCTCGAGGAACTGCACCTCGTCGACCAGGAAAACGATGCCGGTCCCATGCGCCCGCGCGGCCTCACCGAGAGCGAGGAACACGTCGGTGAGATCCTCGTCCAGCCGTCCGCTGTCGGCGAGGCCCTCTGCGGGATCGATGTCGAACCCTGCTGTGATGCTCCCATCCGGACGAAGGGTCAACTGGAAGGAGCGCAGAACAGCGGCGGCGCGGACCGCCTGCTTCTTCCAGCGCGCGCGTGGCGCCACCTGCAGCAGAGCGCGCCGCGCGAGATTCGCAATCCGATCTCCGAAATCGGAGTTCTTGGTGATCTCGGCCTCGACCGTCGTCCACCCGGCTTCCCGGGCCATCTCCTCGAACTTCGTCAGCAACACGGTCTTGCCGACACCGCGAAGGCCGGTGATCAGCATCGACTGGTCGGTATGCCCGTTCAGGAGTCGCGTCAGCAGAACAGCGAACGCCTCGAGCTCCTCGTCGCGGCCGACCAAGGCGGGAGGGCGGGCGCCGGCATTGGGGGTATAGGGATTGTCCTGGGCGCGCATCGCCCGATGGATCTTATCTTTCTTTACAGGACTTAACGGAAGTTGTTAAGTCGTGTAAAACCTGTAAATCTCGATCAGTCGGGATCGGCGAGGCGCTCGACCAGGCGTTCGGTTTCCGTGGCGGAGCGGTCAATAAGGTCTTCGACCTCGGCGGCGGGCTCGCGGAACTTGCCGAGGACCCAGGCGGAGACGACCTCGGGGTCGGTCGAGGCGGGGCGGCCGACGCCGATCCGGACGCGCCAGAAGTCGGCCGAGCCGAAGCCGCGTTTGAGCGACTTGAGGCCGTTGTGGCCGGCCAGGCCTCCACCCTCGCGGACGCGGATCTCGCCGAAGGGGATGTCGATCTCGTCGTGGAGGACGACGATCTCGTCGAGGTCGGCCTTGAGGGCGCCGCGGGCGGGGCCGGCCGAGTCGCCGACCGCGTTCATGTAGGTCAGCGGCAGGAGGACCGCGACGCGGGGGCCGCCCGGGCCGGTCCGCCCTTCCCAGAGCTCGCCCTTGTACTTGGCGCGGGCCTTGCCGAGGTCCCAGCGCCGGGCCAGCTCACGCGCCACGTCGAAGCCGATGTTGTGGCGGTCACGAGCGTGCTCGGGCCCGGGGTTCCCGAGGCCGACGATGAAGATGGGGCCTTCGCCGTTCGCCATGCGACGGCCGAAGAGGCGCAGAGGGCGCTACTCGCCCTCTGAGTCGCCCGAGTCGCCGTCGCCGGAGTCGCCGCCGGCATCGCCGACCAGCTCGGTCTCGGTCTCGATCGCGGGAGCGACCTCTTCGACGCGCGGCGGGGCAAGCGTGGCGATCGTGACCTCTTCACCCTCTTCAACGATGAAGGTGACGCCGGTGGGAGCCTCGATCGACGAGAGCTGAAGCGTGTCGTTGATCTCCATCGCCGAGACGTCGACGACGATTTTGTCCGGGATGTCGGTCGGCAGCGCTTCCACGGTGATTTCGCGGGTGACGTGCTCAAGGACGCCGCTCGCTTTCACACCGGGCGCGTCATCGACACCCTCGAGCTCGATCAGGACGTCCGCCTGGATCGACTCTTTGAGGTTGACCTCTTGAAGATCGATGTGTCGGAGGGTGCCTTTGACCGGATGGAGCTGCTGCTCCTTGACCACGACGGGGCGCGCTTTGCCGCCGTCGACCGAGAGGTCGAACAGGGCCGCGCCCTCGGCGATCACGCCGCGGACCTCCCGTTCGGAGACCTGGAAGGCAGTCGCCTCCGTTCCGCCTGAGTAGACGACACCGGGCACGAGGCCCTCGCGGCGCATACGACGAGCCGTGCGCGAGCCGAAAGCGGCACGCGGGGCGACATTCAAAGTAGTTCTTGCATCAGCCATAGGGCCGGACAGCATAGAGAATCGGCGCGAAAGGGAGTCTGTGGCAAGCTCTCCCCATGCCGGACGAAGCCAAGATCCCGAAAGGGAGGATCCGTCGCTCGGCCAAATTGGGGTCGATCATCGGCAGCCAGGGGGCCCGTTACGCGGGCACCAAAGCCGCCAACGTCGCGCGGTCCGAGGAGGACAGCAAACAGGCGCTGGAGGCGCGGCACCTGGAAACGGCGATGAAGATGGTCGGCGCGCTCGGGCAGATGAAGGGCGCGGCGATGAAGCTCGGCCAGTTCGCCTCGTTCATCGACACCGAGTTCATCCCCGAGGAGTACCGCGAGATCTACCAGGAGCAGCTGGGGAAACTGCGCAACGAGGCGCCCGCGATGCCCTGGGAGCAGGTCGTCAAAGTGCTCGAAGAGGAGTACGACGGCGAACCGCTCTCCGAATACTTCGCCGAGATCGAGCACGAGGCCTTCGCCGCCGCCTCGATCGGCCAGGTCCACCGGGCGGAGCTGCTCGACGGCCGCAAGGTCGCGGTGAAGATCCAGTACCCGGGGATCGCCGAGGCGATGGAGTCAGACCTGCGGAACGCGGGGACGATCGTGCGCCTGGCCCGGGCGATCGCCCCCGGCCTCGACGCGAAGGCGATCGCCGAGGAGATTCGCGAGCGGATGATGGAGGAGCTCGACTACGAGTTCGAGGCGCAGAACCAGCGCATCTTCTCCCGCGCCTACCGCGACCATCCCTTCATCTACGTGCCCGAAGTCGTGACCCGGATCTCGCGCCGGCGGGTGCTGGTCACCGAGTTCGTCGAGGGGATCGGCTTCGACGCGATCAAGGAACTGCCGCACGAGGAGCGCAGCCGCTTCGGCGAGATCGTCTTCCGCGGCAGCTTCGGTTCGATCTACCACCTGCAGCAGTTCAACGCCGACCCCCACCCCGGCAACTACATCCTGATGAACGACGGGCGGGTCGCCTTCCTCGACTTCGGCATGACGAAGAAACTCGACCGCGAGCAGATCCTGCTCGAGCAGCGCGCCTTCGACGCCGCCTCGCGCGACGACCCGGAAGCGTTCCGCGAGGCGCTGCACGAGCTCGGCTTCGTCAAAAACCCGTCGAAGCTCGACGCCGAACGGCTGCTCCAACACATGCAGGCGATCGGCGGCTGGTACGTCGAAGACCGCGAGATCGAAATCGACGCGAAGATCGTGATGCGGATCATCGAGGTGACCAACGACCCCCGCTCGGAGTTCTTCGACCTGATGCGGCGCGAGTCGATCCCGGCCGACGAGCTGATGGGACGGCGGATGGAGATCGGCGTCGTCGCCGTGCTCGGCCAGCTGCACGCGAAACGCAATTGGCACCGGATCCTGCGCGAGTGGGTCTACGCCGACGCGCCCGCGACCGAGCTCGGCCGCGAAGAGTGGGATTACTTTGAGGAACGTGGGCTAAAGCAGACGCCCGGCCTCGCCGACACTCCTTGATATGAAACGCATACGGCGCGGCTGGGCGCTGACCAAGAAAAGTTGGGCGCTGCTGAAGGCGCATCGCGACCTGGTCCGTTTCCCGCTCTACGGCGGGATCGCGACGATCATCCTCGGCCTCGTCTTCCTCGGCCCGGGGGTCTTCTTCCTCGGCGAACACACCTACGGCGTCGGCGTGCCGCTGGTCGTGATCGGCGTCTACGTGTTGAGCGTGGTCGGGATCTACTTCAGCGTCGGGCTCGCCGCCTGCGCCGACAAGATCTTCCGCGGTGAGGGGGCGACGGTCCACGACGGGATGGCGGTCGCCAACCAACGCTTCCCGCAGATCTGCGGCTGGGCGGCCCTCTCCACGGCGATCGCCCTGGTCATCGGGCTGCTCGAGAACCAGGGCGGCGCCCTCGGCGACATCGCCGGCCGGCTGGTCGGCGCGGCCTGGTCGTTGGTCACCTTCCTCTCGGTGCCGGTGATCGCGATCGAGGGCACCGGGCCGTTCGAGACCTTGAAACGCTCCGCCTCGCTCTTCAAAGAACGCTGGGGACAGCAGATCACCGGCAACATCGCGATCGGCGGCGCCGTCTTCCTGATCGGCATCCTCCCCGCCCTGATCCTGATCGTCGCCGGCTTCCTGCTCTGGCCCTCGACCGGGGTCGCCGGCGGCACCTTGATCGTGCTCGGCGCGCTGGTGATGTGCGTGGCGCTGCTGATCTCGAAGGCGCTCAGCGGCATCTTCGGCGTGGCGCTGTATCGCTACGCGCTCGAAGGCCAGGTGCTGGGCGGCTTCACCGAAGAAGACTTCGAGAGCGCGGTCAAGCCGAAGCGCGGCGCGAAGCTGCCGCCCGCCACTCCCGGCACGATCTGATGGCCGTCGCCCCGCTCCTCGACCCGGCCGGGGTCGACGCCGAGGCGGTACTCGGGGCGATGCGGGCCGTGGCGCCGAGGAAGCCGCTCGCGCGATCCGGATGCTCTCGGTGATGTCGCTCGCCGACGGCAAGATCGCTCAGGCGGCGGCCTGCATCGTCCGCAAGAACGCGGAGAGCTTCCCCCACCTCGATTCGAGTCGGCTTTCGATCAGCGCGATCGCGCCCTTCTTTCCCTAGAAAGAGCCGGGCGCCGCGGACCCCGAGCTGGAGGCCCGCTACCAAGCGCTCGGTGAGCTCCCGTCCGAGACCTTCGGCCACCACTTCTTCGAGGACTTCAACGCCAACGGGCTCTTCTTCCCCGGCGACCCGAACGGGCTAGCGGAGGGCTTCACCACTCCCCGGAAAGTCACGACTCCACATCATCCCTCGCGACCACTGATCACTTAGGCCCCCCATAGGGGTGACAAGTGACCAGTCGTGCCTACACCTGATGTGAACCTGTGACGTCGCGGCGGTGCCACGACGTTCGTGCACTTAGGCCCACCCTGGCGTGGTCGAGTGCACTGACGTCCTCCGCCTGATGTGGACCTGTGACGTTCTCGGCGAAACCCTCACGTCCCGGGCGTTCCGTGGCGGCCACAACTTGCCCGGGCCGCCACGAGACGCCCGGGACGCAACTCGGACGGCCGCCCCCGGCGGCGAAACCCCTAGAGCCCGATGCGCGAGTACAGGCGCGGGTCGTTGGAGACCAGGCCGTCGACTCCCATGTCGACGAGCTTGCGCATCCGATCCGCGTCGTCGACGGTCCAGGCGATCAGCTCGACCCCGGCGAGGTGGCAGATCCGTGCCAGCTTGGCGCTGGCCAGCGGCTCGTAGATCCACATCGCGAAGACGCCGAGCTGAGGGAGCTTCTCGGCGGCGAGGCCGGGAAGCTGCAGCCGCATCATCTGGAGCGCTCCCTGCAGAATCGGCTTGGCCCAAGGGCGGCGGTTGTAGTCGCGGCCGGCTTTGGGGTAGGTCCAGCCGCGGCGCAGATTCGGTTCCAGTTCGAGCACGCGTTTCAACACGTGCATCTCCGTCGTCGAGATCATCGCCCGGTCGATCAGGCCTCGCTCGCGGAGCGCCTCGACGAACTCCTCCTCGCGCCCCGGGAGTTTGATGTCGAGGTCGATTTCGACCTTGTCCAGCGGCGGCTCGAGGAAGGCGTCGAGTGCCTCGGGCACAGACAGCGGCGGGTGCGCCGCGTGCGTCGCCCAGTCGTGGGCGACCATCAGCGGCGCCCGCTGCTCCAGCGGCAGGTCCGCGTCGCGCACCCAGATCACGTCGAGCTCGATCGTGTCGGCGCCCGCGTCGACCGCGGCCTTGAAGCTCTCGACCGTGTTTCCACGCACGATCAGGTCGGCCCCCTTGTGGCCGACCAGTCGCACGGGCTTAGAAGAGCTGGTTCTCGCCGGCAAAGATCTCGGAGACGGAGTCGTCGGTGAAGATGCGGCGGATCGAGTCGGCGAAGGTGCCGGCGGTCGAGAGCACGGTGATGTTTTCGGGGGCACCGGGGCGCAGCGGGATGGTGTCGGTGACGACGATCCGCTCGATCGCCGAATCCGCCAGACGCTCGTAGGCGCTCCCGGAGAAGACGCCGTGGGTGGCGACCGAGATGACCCGGGCCGCGCCCTCGTCGAGCGCCGTCTGCGCGGCGGCGGTGAGGGTGCCGGCGGTGGCGATCATGTCGTCGACCAGGACCGCGGTCTTGCCCTTCACATCGCCGACCACGTAACCGATCTCGGCGACCGCCTGGGCGGGCCGCTCCTTCTCCATCACCGCCCACTGGGTGCCTACCCGGCGGGCGAAGTTGCGCGCCGTCTTCACCCGGCCGGCGTCCGGCGACACGATCACCAGCTCCTCTTTCATTTCCTGGTCGATGAACCACTGGGTCAGCATCAGCATCGCCGTCATGTGGTCGACCGGGACGTGGAAGAAGCCCTGGACCTGGCCCGCGTGAAGGTCCATGGTGAGGACGCGGTCGACGCCGACCGCCTCGAGGCATTTGGCGACGATCCGCGCCGAGATCGGCTCGCGCGGGGCCGACTTCTTGTCCTGGCGGGCGTACCCGTACCAGGGCATCACGGCGATGATCCGGTGCGCCGAGGCGCCCTGGGCGGCGTCGATCATCGTCAGCAGCTCCATCAGCGAGTCATTCGGGGTCATCCCGGTCTGCTCGTTCGAACAGGTCGACTGGACGATGAACACGTCGGCGCCGCGGATCGACTCCTCGTAGCGGCAGTAGACCTCGCCGTCGGCGAAGGTCTTCAGCGTCACGTTGCCGAGATCGATTTCGAGTTTGGCGGCGATTTTCGCGGCCAGCTCACCCGAGCTGCGACCACCGAAGACCATCATCCGCTTCTCGTAGGCGTGGGTGATCGCCGTAGAAGCCATCGGCTCCTCCTCGAGCGTGCTCAAGAATCTTGCTCCTCTCGCATCTTCGCCGCCTTTTCTGCCGCGTAGCCGTCGATATTGCGTTGCGTGTTCTCAGAGACGGCAAGAGCCCCGTCCGGGACATCGTCCTTGATCACCGCGCCGGCGCCAGTGTAAGCGGAGTCGCCGACCTCCACCGGGGCGATCAGCATCGTGTCGACGCCGATCCGCACATCACGCCCGACAGTCGTCCGGTTCTTGCGGAAACCGTCGTAATTAGCGGTGATCGTGCCGGCGCCGAGATTGGACCCCGCGCCGATGTCGGCATCGCCGACATAGGACAGATGGGGGACCTTGGCCCCCTTGCCGATGTGGGAGTTCTTGATCTCGACCGA
>JAOPZF010000204.1 GCA_025964255.1 Solirubrobacterales bacterium
ATCGAGGCGATGAAGATGGAGAACGAGATCACCGCCCATCGCTCGGGCAAAGTCACCGCCCTGAACGTCGCCGAGGGAGCCGCTATCGGCGCCGGCGACGTCATCGCAGTAATTAAATAGCGAAGCCGCCGCGGCTCAGGGTTTTTTCGCGTGACCGCGTTCGCGCTGTTCGCGTTCGCGTTGGGCGCGTTCTTCTTCGCGCTGTTCGCGTTCACGTTCGCGTTCGCGTTCTTCCTTTTCCTTTTCCAGCCTGGCTTCGCGCTGCTGTTTCTGGGTCAGCGGCAGCTTCGCCGAGACTTCCTGGCAGGTGCGCCCGGAGCAGGTCTCGAGGCGTTCCAGTTCGGTGTGGAGGAAGGCGCGGATCGGGAAGTAATTCGGGTCCCGCACGATGTTGTTGAGCTCGTACGGGTCTTTGTTGATGTCGTAGAGCTCCTTCTCACCGTCGGGCCACTCGATGTACTTGTAGGGGCCGAGGCGGATCCCGTAATAGTTTTTCGGTGGCGCGACCTCGGAGGCGTGCGCGGCGGGGTTCTTGCCGGTCGCGCGGGAGGCGGTCGCCGTCACAGCGCGCGCGCTGACGCCCTTCAGGCCCAGCTTGCCGGTCGCGGGGCCGGCGTCGGTGCGTTCGGTAGCCGTCGGTTCTTCGGCCGCCGCCTGCCCGTTCTGTTCGACGTCGTCGGTCTGGACGAAGGACTCGAACAGCAGTGGCCGGCGCGAGCGCAGCGTCGGTTCTTTCATGTACGGGACCAGGGAGACGCCGTCGATGCTTTTGTCCGGCGCCACTTCGGCCAGTTCGAGGATCGTCGGCGCGATGTCGATCGTGTTGACCAGCTGGCCGGTCGAGGTGTCCGGTTTGATCCCCGGGCCGCGGATGATCAGCGGCAGGTGGGTCGAGGGCTCGTAGGCCAGGAACTTGCCGCCGACGAGGCGGTGCTGGCCGAAGAAGAAGCCGTTGTCGGAGGTGAAGATGACGTAGGTGTTCCTGAGCCGGCCCAACCCGCCGAGCTCGTCGAGGATCTCCTTGACCCCTTCGTCGACCGAGATCAGCGCTTCAAGGCAGTGCTGGTAATAGACCCGGTAGGTGTGGATTTCGGTCGCGCTCAGGTAGGGCGCTTCGCGGATGAAGCGCGGCTTGTCGTTGACGTTGCCCTCGTTGAAGCCTTCGGCGCGGTTGTCGGGCAGCGGCGCGGTGGAGAAGCGGCCGATATCACGGGTGGCGGGCTGCGGCCCGGCCGGCTTGCGGAAGTCCCCGTGCGGCGCGGTGTAGTCCACCTGCATGTAGAAGGGCTGTTCGGCCGGCGTCGCGGCGAGTTCTTCGGCCGCCAGTTGGTTGAACTTGTCGGTCTCGTAGAAGCAGGGTTTCCCGTTCAGCGGCGCGTAGGGGCAGCCGGCGTCGTCGATTTCGCCGTATTCGCGCGTTTCCCAGCTCCCGGAGTTGCCATAGGGCCCTTCGACCACCCCGTTGTTGTTCATCAGGTAGCCGTAGAAGTAGTGGTCGGTGTCCGAGTTGAGGATCGTGTGCCAGGAGCTCCAGCCGGGCGGGACTTCGGTGCCGGGGCTGTAGGGCGGATCGCCGTACCCGTTGAGGATCTTGCCTATGTGGATCGTCCGGTAACCGGCGCCCTGGAGCCAGGTTGCGAGGTTGTGCGAGTAGGCGAGGCGGCTCTGGAAGCCGGTCCAGCCGCCGTTCGGGGGAACGTTGCCCTGGACGTGGTTGTTGTGGGCGTAGCGGCCGGTGAGGAGGCTGATGCGGGACGGCGCGCAGAGCGAGTAGGGCGTGTAGTACCGGTTGAAGGTGATGCCTTTTTCGCCGAGCATCTGCAACGTGTTCGGCATCGCGAATTCTTCGTTGCCGTTCGCCATGCGGACGCCCTGGTAGAGCTCTTCCATCGTCTCGTCGTCGGTCTGGATGACGACGAAGCTCGGTTTCTGGCCTTCCGCTTCAGAGGCCTTCGCCTTGGCGGCGCGCGCTTCCTCGCTGGTCGCGATGACGAGGCCGAAGAGGAGGGCAAACATCACGATCGCCGCGGACAGGCGCGCGAACGCGCCTCCACGCCAGGACTGGGTTCTGAGATCAGGCATATTCATCGAGCTACAGGGGCATTACGCCCCACGCGAGGAAAAACCTCCGTCGGACAACGGAGTTGCGCTACGAAAATTAAAAGACGCTTAGGACGCGCCGAGCTTGGCGGCGGCTTCGCGGAAGTTTTTGACCGTCGCCGAAGGCGCTTTGCGGCCTTCGAGTTTCTCGCCGTGCCGGTTGACCCAGATCACCGGGACGTTCATTTTGAGCACCGGGGCGATGTCGGTCGTGTAGTTGCAGCCGATGTGGAGCCAGCCTTTTTTGCCGCCGATGCGGCGCGCGCACTCTTTGAAGTGGACGGGGTCCGGCTTGTAGCTGCGGACCTGCTGGGCGGTGACGACGAGGTCGAGTTCGGTGCGCAGGTGGCGCCGCGAGATCCCCAGAAGTTTGTCGTCGACGTTGGAGATGATCCCGATCTCGTACTTTTTGCCGAGCCGGTCCATCGCCGCATTGGCCTCGCGGAAGGGCAGCCAATAGGCGACGCTGTTGGGCAGGAACTGGGCCCGCGACGGCTCGATTTCCCAGCCGAACTCACCGGCGACTTTGACGATCGTGCGGCGCAGTACCTCGGCGTAGAGCTCGTAGGAGCCGGCCATCACTTCCGCCTCGACCTCGAAGAAGCGGTCTAGAAAGGGTTGCTCTTCGAAGGTAAAGCCATCTTTCGCAGCCTCTTTCTTGACTGCATCAACGATGCCTTTTTCCCAATCGATGAGGGTGCCGTAACAGTCGGTGGTCACCCAATTAATGGTTTTTAGACTTGGAAGGGCCATGAGGGAGCGCGAGATTATGGCATTCAGATAGGGTCCGCGCCGCGCCGTCCCGGCAACCCTCCCCGAAGGACCCCACATGGACCTCCTCGAATACCAGGGCAAGCAGCTCTTTGCGAAGCATGGAATCGCCGTCCCCAGCGGTGAGGTGGCGGCAACCGTCGACGACGCGGTCGCGGCGGCGGAGCGGATCGGATACCCGGTCGCGATCAAGGCCCAGGTCCTGATCGGCGGTCGCGGCAAGGCGGGCGGCGTGAAGATCGCCAAGGATGTCGACGAGGCGCGCCAGTACGCGACCGACATCATCGGCATGGACATCGTCGGCCCGCACGGCGAGGGTCCCTTCCGCGTCGACTCGGTCTGGGTCGAGGGCGGCTCCGACATCGCCGAGGAGTACTACGCGTCGATCATCCTCGACCGCGGCGAGAAGAAACTTCTGGCGATGGTCTCGGCCAAGGGCGGCATGGACATCGAGGCGGTCGCCACCGAGAACCCGGCGGACCTGACCAAAGTCCACATCGACCCGACGGCGGAGTTCGGTGTCGCCGAGGCGCGACCGATCGTCGAAGCCGCCGGGCTGGCCGAGGACGCTCTCGACGCTGCCGCCGACGCGCTGGCGAAGCTGAACGAGGTGGCGCGCTCCGAGGACGCGACGCTGATCGAGGTCAACCCGCTGATCGTCACCGCCGACCGCGACGTCGTCGCCCTCGACGCCAAGGTCACGATCGACGGCAACTCGCTCTTCCGTCACGAGGACCTGGCCGAGATCGCCGACACGGTCGAGGACCCGCAGGAGCAGATGGCGAAGGAAAAGGGCCTCACCTACGTGAAACTCGACGGCAACGTCGGGATCCTGGCCAACGGCGCCGGGCTCTGCATGTCGACGCTTGATGTTGTCGCCCAGGCGGGCGGCGCACCGGCCAACTTCCTCGACGCGGGCGGCGGCTCGAAAGCCGACGCGATCGTCAACGCGCTCGATGTCATCAAGTCCGACACCAAGGTGACGGCGATCCTCTTCAACATCTTCGGTGGCATCACCCGCTGCGACGAGATCGCCAAGGGGATCGTCACCGCCTCGCAGCAGATCGACCTCGACATGCCGCTGGTCGTCCGCCTCGACGGCACCAACTTCGAAGAGGGCCTGGCGATCCTCGCCGAGGCGAACCTGCCGAACCTGCACCAGGAGAAGACGATGCTCGATGCCGCGCGACGTGTGGTCGAGCTGGCGGGAGGTGCCTCGTGAGCATCATCATCGACGGGTCGACGAAGCTCGCGGTCTCCGGCCTGACCGGCCGCGAGGGCTCCTTCCACGGCCTCCGCAACAAGGCTTACGGCACCGACCTCGTCGCCGGCGTCACGCCCGGCAAGGGCGGCCAGGACGTCGAGGGGACTCCGGTCTTCGACACGATCAAAGAGGCCGTCGACGAGGCGGGCGCCAACACCTCGATGATCTTCGTGCCGGCGCGCTTCGCCGCGCCCGCGATCAACGAGGCGATCGATTCCGGCGTCGAGACGGTGATCGCGATCACCGAGGGGATCCCGGTCCTCGACATGCTCGCCACCTACTGGAAGGCGAAGGAGGCGGGCGTGCGGCTGATCGGGCCGAACTGCCCCGGCATCCTGTCGCCCGGCAAGGCCAACGTCGGCATCATCCCCGACAGCTTCTTCGACCCGGGTCCGATCGGCGTCGTCTCCAAGTCGGGGACGCTGACCTACCAGATCGGCAACGAGCTGAAACAGGCCGGGACCGGCAACTCCTCGATCGTCGGCATCGGCGGCGACCCGATCGTCGGCTCCGACTTCATCGACATCCTCAAGCTCTACGAGGCCGACCCCGACACCGAGCTGATCGTGATGGTCGGCGAGATCGGCGGCGACGCCGAGGAGCGGGCCGCCGACTTCATCGCCGCCGAGGTGAGCAAGCCGGTCGTCGCTTACATCGCCGGCTTCACCGCGCCTCCCGGCAAGCAGATGGGCCACGCCGGCGCGATCATCTCCGGCTCCTCGGGCACGGCCCAAGGTAAGAAAGACGCGCTCGAAGCAAAGGGCGTGCGGGTCGGCGAAAGCCCGACCGAGACCGCGGCGATCGCGGTCGAGACTCTCCGCGCGCTCTAGGCGGCCGGGCGAAAGAGCTTCAGCGCGGCGACCGCCGCTTCGAGCTCGGCGCGGCTCGGGCCGGCGCCGAGGCAGGTGTAGCAGGCGGGAAGTCCCATCCCGATGACGACGCCGCCCCGTTCGGCCACCGCGGCGAAAACGTTTGGCGGCTTGCTCGGGCAGGTACCGAAGTTCTTCCCGTAGCCGCTGTAGATCGTCCCCGTGCCTTCCGGCACCTGGAGGCCCGTCTTCTTCGTGCAGTGCCAGGCGAGCAGCTCGTGGCCGAGTTTCCCGGCGGTGTAGGTGCCCCAGCTTTCCCGCGTCCAGGTGCCGAGGTGCAGATCTCCTTGCTCGTACCAGAGTTCGAGCTTGGTCCCTTCGGGCGCCTCGCCTTCGAGCAGCGGCCCGTAGGCACTGGTCAGTAAAAGGGGTTTGTCGCCGTCCCCGGGATCGAAGCTGCGGCCCAGCCAGTAAATCGGCAGCGTGATCGCCGGGTTTTCGAGCGGGACCGTGACGTCGTCGCGTTCGCGGGCGGGGTAGGGCGTCGGCTTCTTCATGTGCGAGCGCTGCACCCATGCGAGCTCGGCGGCGACCCGATCGTCGGCGTGCCCGGCTTCGCCCGCGACGAGGGTCATCCCGATCAGCCGGCCCTGGCGCCAGGTGAGGATCGAGCCGCGGTGACCGTGCCCGAGGACGTTGGCTTTGCCGTGGAAGAGTCGGGTTTGGGTACCGATCGCGACCACCGGCACCGCTTCCCGCGGGATGATGTTCCCGGTCAAGCGCGCCACCAGTTCGGGGAGGACCGCGGCGGCGGCGCGGGCGGTCGCCGGGTCGCCGAAGTCGAGCACGACGCTGACCACCAGCGGCGGATCCGGACCCTTCCCGGGCAGCGCGTAGCGGCGGTCGTACTCCGCTTCGCAGGCGCCGACGAAGTGGTGCTCGAGGAAGGTCGCCAGCCGCGGCTTGGCACCCTCGGGGCTGATCCCCGCGCAGCCGAATTCGTCCCCGATCGTGTAGCCGCCGCGGAGTTCACGGAGGCGCAACAACATGCCGATCTGGGCGCGAGGAGCGGCAGCGCCGGCGGCGGTCGCGAAGAGCGCCGCGAGTAGCGCGAGCAGGGCGATCGATACCGCGGATCTGCGGGCGCGGTTCATCCGCGGTAACGGCGCAGGCCCCGGATCACGCTTTCGAGGCCCTGCCAGGATTCGAAGGTGCCGGCGCCTTCGCCGAAGCGTGAGTTGGCTTGCGGCTCGCCGATCGCGATCACCACTCCAGGCAGGAAGACGTGGGCGGAGAAGTGCTCGGGCTTCCGCGACGGGCATGCCGATTCGTCCTGGCCGTAGGAGCCGTAGATCACCGCGTGTCCGTGGGGCAGCTTCACCGTCCGCGTGCGGGTGCAGCCCCAGGTCCACCAGAGCCGGCCCATCGCCGT
The DNA here is from genome assembly GCA_025964255.1 of Solirubrobacterales bacterium. Classification (GTDB taxonomy): domain Bacteria; phylum Actinomycetota; class Thermoleophilia; order Solirubrobacterales; family 70-9; genus VAYN01. The sequence continues at coordinate 6,377 of JAOPZF010000204.1, forward strand.
CTTGGTGAACTTCGCCCATCCCGAGCGGGTCCAGGTGTCGAGCTTCAGGTAGTTGAAATAGAGGACCGAGAGTTGGCGGAACGGTATCGCCGGAAGCCAGCCTTCCCGCGTGAAGGCGCCTTCGAAGAACGTAGGGTTCCCGCCCTTGCCGTGGAAGTTCGGGCCGAGCCAGTACAGGGGCACGTCGATATTCGGGTTTTCGAGGAAGGTCAGCCGATCTTCCGATTCGCCCGGCGAGTAGGGGCGGGGAGAGAGGACGTAGGACTGTTGGCGTGCGGCGTATGTGGACGCGGCGCGAGCGCTGACACCGGCGGTCGAGGCGACCGCGAAGACCCCGGCGATCGTCGCGCCCTGGCGCCACATCAGGAGCACTCCGGCTTTGCCTTCGAAGCGCCACGAGCCCGGCAGCACGGTGTCGAACTGGTGCGCTTCTTCACCCACGGCGGGCGCCACGCCGACGTTGAAATCTTCGGTGAAGAAGGTTTCCTCGATCAGTTCGGGGCCGAGGGCGAGCCCTCTGGCCGCCGCCGCGGCGCTTGGGGTGGTGAAGGCGAAGGAAGCCAGCAGCAAAGGCGTCGCGCCGGTCCCCGCCGCCCGGTACAGCCGTTCAAACTGGACGATGCAGAACACGCTGCCGGTCGTCTTGATGAAAGCTTCCTGCGGCGTCGGCGGCAGGTGTTCTTCCTGTTCGAGCACCCCGTAGTTTTCGCTTTTGTCGCGCGGCTCCCCGCAGAAGCTTTCTTCTCCCAGCACGAAGCCCGCGGGCATGTCGGGGAGGCGGAGAAGCTTCTGCGAGGCCAGTTCTTCCGCCGGCGTACCCGGCGCCCCGTTTTCGAAGAATTCCGGTTCGCCAGCCGCTGCGCCACCTGCGAGGACCGCGATCGCGACGGTCAGGAGCGCGAAGACCGTCATGAATCCTCCGTAGTGCTTCACAGGTCGGCGAGTATAGGACCGGGCCCGCGGGGCGCAGGCAGGCGTGACACGTCGGACCGTGTGACAGGCAGGCGCGCCGCGTTGCTAGATTCGGCCTCACGATGCCAGACACGATCTCCTTCGCTCGCGGCGCGCCGAGCGCCGACATCCTGCCCCACGATCAGGTTCGGGAGGCCGCCAAGCGGGCGCTTACTGATGACTGGGAGACGGCGCTGTCTTATGGCGTCGGGATCGGGCATCCCGGGCTCTGCAAGTGGATCGCCGAGCGGCACGGGGGGATCGACCCGGCGCAGGTGATGGTCACCAACGGCTCGCTCGAGGCGGGGGCGATGTTCTTCGCCCACCTGGTCAAGCCGGGGACGAGGGTCGCGATCGAGCAGCCCACGTACGACCGGACGCTGCTCCTGCTGCAGCAGCTGGGCGCCGAGCTGGTGCCGATCCCGCTCGAGGCCGATGGTCTGGATGTGGGGGCGCTGGAGGCGGCGCTCGCCGACGGGCCGATCGAGTTCGTCCACGTCATCCCCAACGCTCACAACCCGGCCGGCTGCACGCTCTCGGTGGAGAAGCGCCGGCGCCTGGTCGAGCTCGCCGACGAGCACGACTTCTGGATCTTCGAGGACGACCCCTACCGCGAGCTCCCCTTCGAGGGCGAGCCGCTGGAGACGATGCTCTCGATGGACAGCGCGGGCCGCGTCGTCCACGCCTCGTCCTTCTCCAAGACCGTCAGCCCCGGCATCCGCGTCGGCTACCTCGCCGGCCCCGCCGAGGAGATCGCGAAGCTGGCGAAGAAAGCCAACGAGACCTACATCTCGCCGAACATGCTGGCCGAGTCGATCGTGCTCGAGCTCTGCACCTCGGGCGTCCTCGACGAGAACATCGACTTCGTCAAAGGCGAGCTGAAGGCGCGCTGCGACGCGCTGGTCGAGGCGCTCCGCGAGCAGATCCCCGAGGCGGTCTTCGTCGTCCCGCAGGGTGGCTACTTCCTCTGGCTCGATCTGGCCCAGGGCACCGACACCAAGGCGCTGCTGGCCGAGTCGAAAGGCGAGGGCGTCGCCTTCGTCGCCGGCCCGGACTTCATGATGAGCGGCGGCGAGAACAGCCTGCGGCTGTCGTTCGCGCCGGTCCCCGCCGCGCAGGCGGCCGAGGGCGTGGCGAGGATCGCGCGGGCGCTCGAGAAGCTGCGCGCCGGCACCCCCGCCTGATCCGACCGGCGTGATCCGGTCTGGACGTGGGTACTAGTTCAGGTTTCGTTGATCCAACGTTGCTCGACCGTGCGTAGGGCTGGGTACACAGATGCTACCCGTGCGACGCGACAAAGCAGAGAGACTTGCCGACGAGGAGCTGATGCCGTGGATCGGGCGCAAAGACCCGGAGGCGTTCGAGGTCTTCTACGACCGCCACGGCGGCGCGGCGTTCTCGCTCGCCTACAGGATCCTCGGTGAACGCAGTGCGGCCGAAGACTGCATCCAGGAGGCGTTCATCTCGATCTGGCGCAGCGGCGGCAAGTTCGACCCGACCCGGGGCAGCGTGCGGTCATGGACGCTCTCGATCGTCCGTAACCGGGCGATCGACGCGCTCCGCAGCAAGGCGGGCAAAGCTCCGAAGCTCACCTTCGATGACGACGAGATCCTCGCCGCGCGCCCGGCCGAAGAGCGCACCGAGGACGAAGCGATCATGCACGAGACGGCAACCGAGGTCCGCGGCGCGCTCACGAAGCTGCCAGGCGAGCAATCGAAAGTGATCGAGCTGGCCTACTTCGGCGGCTTCAGCCAGTCGGAGATCTCCCGCATGCTGAACCTCCCGCTGGGTACGGTGAAGGGCCGGATGCGGCTCGGGCTGGAGAAGATCCGCGGCGAGCTGGCGGAGGGACTCGCATGAGCGCGAACGATCACGATCCCCGCCTCGAGGAAGCCGTCGCTTTCGCGCTCGGCTCGCTCGACCCCGGGCAGGCCGACGACTTCAAGAAGCACCTGAAGACCTGCAAACGCTGCCAGGAGGAGCTGCGCTGGCTGGCGCCGGCGGTGCGGGCGCTGCCCGAGGCGGTCGAGCCGCAGACGCCGCCGCCGGCCCTGAAGGCGCGGTTGATGGCCGAGGTGCGCGCCGACGCCGAGGCCGAGGAGCGCCGCGTCAAGGCCGAAGAGCGCCAGGAGCGCGCCGCGGCGGGAGGCGGCTTCTCCGCCTGGCTCGGCGGCTTGCGCGTCGGCAGCCTGACCTGGAAGCCGATCGCGGGATTGGCGCTGGTGATCCTCGTCGTCGCCGGCGGGATCGGTTACGCGGTCGGCACCGGCGGCGGCGGGAATGACCAGACCCACACTTGGGAACTCAAGGCCGAAGAAAACGCCGGGATCGCGGCGACGGTCGTCCGCGAAGGCGAAAAGGGCGAGATCCACCTGGCCGGGCTGCAGCAGCTGCCCAAGGGCAAGGTCCTCGAGGCCTGGGTCGAACGCGAAGGCAAAGTCGAACCGGTGCCCGCGCTGTTCGCGCCGGACAAAGCGGGCAATGCCTCGACCACGATCGAGGACATGGAAGACGTCAGCATCGTGATGGTGACCCGGGAGCCCGAGGGCGGCAGCAAGACGCCGAGCGAAAAAGAACCCTTCATCCAGGTGCCGCTCGAAAGCTGAGCGGCCCCCGGGCTAGCGGCCGTAGCGGTCGCTTGAGAGGACGAGCTGCTCGGGGATCGCGGCGCGCGGCGCCGGCGCCGGGTCGGCGCGCACGGAGACCGTCTCGGCGACGCTCCGGCTGACCACGCGGTCCTCGCCGTCGTCCCCGTGGATCGTCACGTGGTCGTCGTCGGACTCGGAGACCTTGCCGTGGAGGCCCGGGTTGTAGCCCGCGTCCTTGAGGTAGTGGAGCAACTCCTCGGCCTCGTTCTCGAAGCGCAGGACGATGACGTCGGCGCCGATCTCGCAGTCGGCGAGCAGCGAGCCGCGCTCGCGGATGCCCTCGACGATCGGGTGGCCGTGCGGGCAGGTAGTCGCGTCGCCGATCGCTTCGCGCATCCGCTCCTCGAGCACCGGCGACATCGCGTGCTCGATCCGCTCGGCCTCCTCGTGCACCTCGTCCCAGGGGATGTTCAGCACGTCGGTGAGGAAGCGCTCGATCATCCGGTGGCGGCGGACGATGTAGGAGGCGCGCTCCCGGCCGTCCTCGGTGAAGGCGAGCGATTTGTCTTTGTTGCGTTCGACGTAGCCGTCCTTGACCAGGCGGCCGATCATTTCGTGGACGGTCGGCGCCGACAGCTGCATCGCGCGGGCGATGTTGGCACCGGTCATCGGCAGGCCTGCCTCGTCGATCCAGAACATCGTCTCGAGGTACTCCTGCTCCGCCACGGTTGCCTGCTCGGCTGCCACCTTGCCTCCTTTTAGGCACTCCTAATCAGGATCGCCTAATCTCTAAGTCCTTGACGGCGATCCAGAACTCTCTCCGCCACCACTGGCCACTTTACCTGGGCGGCCTGTTCGTCGCGCTACTTGCCTGGAGCGCCCTGGACGCGCATGGCGGGACGCCGGAACCGACGGCGGGGGACCACCTCAGCCACGGCGCCGTGGTGCTCGACAGCGCCCTGCTCGTCTTCCGCGAGGGGCTCGAGACGATCCTCGTCCTGGCCGCGGTGACCGCCTCGATGGTCGGCGCGACCGAGGTCTACCGGCGGCCGATCGCGATCGGCGCGGGCACCGGCTTCCTCGCCAGCGTCGCCACCTGGTTCCTCGCCGCCTGGGTGCTGGGACAGCTCGGCGGCAGCGGGCTCGCGGTGCAGGCCGCGACCGGGCTGCTCGCGGTGATCGTGCTGCTGGTGGTCATGAACTGGTTCTTCCACAAGGTCTACTGGACCGGCTGGATCGCCAACCGCAACCGCCACAAGCGGGAGATCCTCGCCGGGGCGACTTCGGTCGACGGGCGGCGCGCCGCGATGTGGGGGCTGATCTTGCTCGGCGTCACCTCGGTCTACCGCGAGGGCTTCGAGGTCGTCCTCTTCCTCCAGAGCCTGCGCCTCTCCTATGGCGGCGCGACCGTGCTCGAGGGCGTCGCGATCGGCCTCGCGCTGACCGCGCTGGTCGGCGGCATCACCTTCCTCGCCCACCGCCACATGCCCTACAAGCGGATGCTGGTGCTGACCGGGGTGATGCTCGGCGTCGTCCTGATCGTGATGGTCGGCGAGTCGATCCAGGAGATGCAGCTGGCCGGCTGGCTGCCGGAAACGACGGTGGCGCTGTCGATCCCCGGTTGGGTCGGCCTCTGGTTCGCGGTCTTCCCGACGGTCGAGGGCCTGGTCGCGCAGGCGCTCGCCGCGGCGCTCGTGCTCGGGTCCTACTTCGGCGCCGAGTACTGGCGGGTGAAGCGGCCGCGGCGGCTCGCTCTGGCGGGCCAGGCGGAGGGGCCGCGTCGTCCCGCGCTCGACCCGGACGCGCCGCGGATCGGCCCCGAACCGCGGCCTCAGCGGTCCATCAACGCCGAGACGACCGCTTCGTAGAAGCCGTCGCCGTTGGTCTCCTCGGTCACGGTGACGTTGCCGAACTGGGGCAGGTAGGCACGCAGTCCCGGATCCTTCTGCGGCCCGTTGGCGACGACGAAGAAGCGGCCGACCGAGGCGGCGACCTCGAGGTCCTCGACCGAGTCGCCGACCGCGATGCAGTCCTCCGGGGCGAAGCCGCGGGCGCGCGCGTGGGCGGCGACGGCGGCCGCCTTGGAGACCGAGCGGGGGACCAGGTGGTAAGCATGGGTCTGGCCCTCGACCGTCTTCATCGGCGAGCCGATCGCGCCGTTGTCGAGGAAGCGGAGGTCATCGTCGCCGTGCTCGCCGAGCAAGGCGTTCGCCTCATCGACGTCGACTTTGCCGCGGAAGAGGTGCGAGTGGACCCGGCCGTGGTGCCAGGGCGAGTGGTACTCGAGCTTGCCGTCGAAGTGCTCGAAGAGCATGTCGGGGACGCCGCGCGACTCGATCTGTTCGTAGACCGTGCCCTCGTATTCGTCGGGCTGCATCTCGCCGGTGAGGAGGATCGTTTCGCCGTCGAGGGCGATCGCGCAGCCGGCCTCGTAGATATATGAGCGCTGGCCCATCAGGCGGGCGGCCTCGTGGACCTGCGGCTCACGGCGGCCGGACATGATCACCACCTCGACGTTGGCCCGCGCGCAGGCCTCGAGCGCCCGTGCCTGCGCCATCGAGAAGGCGCCCTCGCGATCGAGGAACAGGGAGCCCCCCAGTCCCAGCAGGGTCCCGTCGAGGTCGGTGTAGACACAGGCAAGCGACATGGGCCGCTCGCTACCGTAGCGATGGTGGAGTGGCGGCTAGGCGATTCGAGGCTGGACCTGACCTTCCCGGTCGCGGCCGGGATCGTCAACGTGACGGTCAATTCGATGTTCGAGGGGGCCCGAAGCGGGACCCCTGAGCAGGCGATCGCCGACGGGATCGGGCTGGTCGAGGCGGGCTTCGACATGCTCGACGTCGGCGCGGTGGCGGCGCGCAGCGGGCCGCCGGTGAGCGCCGAGGACGAGTGCGCGGCACTGCTGCCGGCGATCGCCGGGATGGCGGCGCTGGAGATCGGCATCGACGACGGTGAGGAGGGCGCATCTGGGGGGCGCATTCCGGTGTCGGCGGACACCTACTCGGTCGAGGTGGCGCGGCGGGCGCTCGAGGCGGGGGCGGTCTGCGTCAACGACATCTCCGGAGGTTGCGAGGAGATGTTCGAGCTGGTCGCCGCGAGCGGCTGCGGCTACGTCTTGATGCACATCGAGGGGCCGCCGCGGGTCGACCGGCCGTGGCGCGATTACGACGACGTGGTGGGATACATGGTGCGCTGGTTCGAGGAGAGGGTGGAAGCGATGCGGGGGCTCGGCGTGGCCGAGGAGCAGATCGCGCTCGATCCGGGGCTCGACTTCGACCTATCGCCGGAGCAGGACCTGGAGATCATGCGGAGGCTCGGGGAGCTGCGCGCGCTCGGGCTGCCGCTTTACGTGTCGCTGTCGCGCAAGGACTTCATCGGCGCGGTGCTCGCCGGGTCGTGGGAGGGGCGGCTGCCGGCGGGCGAGCGCGAGTGGGGCACGGTCGCGGCGGTGGCGCTCGCGGTTCGCGAGGGCGCCGACATCCTCCGCATCCACGACCGGTCGTCCCTGCAGGCGATGCGACTCGCCGGCCAGGTCCGCGCCGCTGCGGGGAGCGCCGGCTGATGTCGCCTAGCCGGATCATCGACACGCAGTGGGGGGTCGCCATCGCGCCGGCGCGACGCGACGGGCGGATCGTCGCCGAGGCGGCTGAGCCGGACCGCTCGGCGCAGCCCGTTCCGCTGCCCGCCGACCTCGACCCGAACCTGGTCGAGCGGTTGCGGCTGGCCGGGATCGAGGCGCTCTACTCGCACCAGCTGCGCGCCTGGGAGACGGCCCCGCGCTCGGACCTGATCATCACCTCCGGCACCGCCTCGGGCAAGAGCCTCGCCTTCAACCTGCCGGTGCTCGACGGGATCGCCCGCCAGAACAAACGGCGCGCGCTCTACCTCTACCCGACCAAGGCGCTCGCCCAGGACCAGGCGCGCAAGCTCGCCCAGCTGCGGCCGCCGGGGCTGCGCGAGGCGATCTACGACGGTGACACGCCGCGCGAGGAGCGCCCGACGATCCGCCGTAAATCGAACCTCATCCTCACCAACCCCGACATGCTGCACGTGGGCGTCCTCCCAAATCACCGGCAGTGGGGTGACTTCTTCACCAACCTCGAATGGGTCGTCGTCGACGAGGCCCACACCTACCGTGGCGTCTTCGGCTCGCATGTCGCCAACGTGCTGCGACGGTTGCGGCGCGTCGCCCGGCTGTACGGGTCCGATCCCCGCTTCCTGCTCGCCTCGGCGACGATCGCCAACCCGGAAGAGCTGGCGGAGCGGCTGGTCGGGACCGAGTTCGAGCTGATCGACGACGACGGCGCGCCGCGGGCCGGGCGCGATGTGGCGATGTGGAACCCGCCACTGCTCGACGCGAAGAGCGGGGCGCGGCGCTCGGCGCTGGCCGAGGCGGCGGACCTGTTGGCGGAGCTCGTCACCCACGGCGTGCGGACGATCTGCTTCCTCAAATCGCGGCGCGGGATCGAGCTGATCCAGCGCTTCGCCAGCGAAAACCTGGAGCGGCGGGGGAAGCCCGAGCTGGCGGCGCGGATCGCTCCATACCGCGGTGGCTACACGCCGCAGCAGCGGCGCGAGATCGAGGACCGGCTCTCGCGCGGGGAGCTGCTCGCGGTGGTGGCGACCGACGCGCTCGAGCTGGGGATCGACGTCGGGGAGCTCGACGCGGCGATCTGCGTCACTTTCCCGGGGACCGTCGCCAGCCTGCGGCAGATGTGGGGACGGGCGGGGCGGCGGCGGCGCGGGCTGGCGGTCTACATCGCCGGGCAGGACGCGCTCGACCAGTTTTTCTGCCGCCACCCGGAGGAGTTCCTGGGGCGGCCGGTCGAGGGGGCGATCCTCGACCACGGCAACGATCAGATCGCGATGCGCCATTTGATCGCGGCGGCCTACGAGCTGCCGCTGTCGGAGGCCGACGACGAGTTCTTCGGCGAGGGTTGGCGCGAGCGGGCCGAGCGGTTGCTGGAAGCGGGGGAGCTGCGGCGCAACGGCGGGCGGCTGGCGCCGCGGCGCAACGAGCACGTCGCCTCGCGGATCCCGCTGCGCTCGGCCTCGGCCGACTCGGTCGCGGTGATCGAGCGCGAGGCGGGGGAGATGCTCGGGTTGGTCGAGGCGGAGCGGGCGTTCACGACGATCCACCCGGGGGCGGTCTACCTGCACCTCGGGCGCTCGTATGAGGTCGAGCAGCTCGACGTGCGGGAGCGGCGCGCGCTGGTCTCCAAGTTCGACGGCGACTGGTACACGCGGCCGAAAAAGGAGACCGACATCTACATCGAGCGGATCCACGAGCAGCGCGAGGTCGCGGGCGTGCAGTTGAACTTCGGCGAGGTCTCGGTGACCGAGCAGGTGATCGCCTTCCAGCGTGTGTCGGTGTCAGACAACGAACCGATCGACATCGTCGGGCTCGAGCTGCCCGAGCAGAGCTTCGTCACCCAGGCGCTCTGGTACGTGCTGCCGGAAGGGAACTTCGCGCTGCCGCCGGACGTGCTGTTGGGGGCGCTGCACGCGACCGAGCACGGGCAGATCGCGGTGCTGCCACTGATCGCGATGTGCGACCGCTGGGACATCGGCGGGCTCTCCACGAACGTGCACTTCCAGACGGGGCGCTCGACGATCTTCATCTACGACGGGCATCCGGGCGGGGTCGGGATCACCAAGCGGGGGTACGACGAGTTCGAGCGGTTGGTGGGGGACGCCGAGCGGCTGATCGCCGAGTGTCCTTGCGAGAGCGGGTGTCCCAGTTGCGTGCAGAGTCCAAAGTGCGGGAACTTGAACGAACCGCTGCATAAGGCCGGGGCGTTGGAGCTCATGGGGCAGATGCAGGGGGCGCGTGGGCCTTTGCGGAGAGCGGCGTGAGGGACCCCCTCTCTCACGAAAAGCGTGGAGGTTCGTTCGGGGGTCCCTCACGCCGCTCCAACGGAGCGCGGCGGCAGGTCGCAGTCATCGGCGCGGGCGGGGCCGAGGAAGGTTCGGAGACTTGGCGGCTGGCCGAGGAGGTGGGCAGGCGGCTGGCGGAAGCTGGGGCCACGGTTGTCTGTGGGGGACGTGGAGGGGTCATGGCGGCCGTCTCTCGGGGAGCTGCTTCGGCCGGCGGTGAGGTCATCGGGGTCTTGCCGGGGACCGACCCGGGGGAATCGAATCCGGACTGCACTCACGTGGTGGCGACCGGGATCGGGCATGCGCGGAACCTCGCGGTGGTCGGGTCCGGCGAGGTCGTGATCGCGATCGGCGGGGAGTGGGGGACGCTCTCGGAGATCGGGCACGCGCGGTCGATCGGGCGGACGGTGGTCGCGCTGCGTAGCTGGACTCTGGTCGGCCGCGATCGGATGGAGGGCGCTCCCGGGATCGTTCAGGCCGAGACGCCCGAAGAGGCCGTCGCCTCCGCCCTCGCCGAGCTCTAGAACGCCTCGGGGAAGAGGCGGGCCATGATCATGGAGCTGTGCAGGCGGCCGTCGCGGCGACGGTAGTGGTCGCGGCGCAGGCCCTCGCGCTCGAACCCGAGGCGCTCGTAGAGGGCGATCGCGGCCTCGTTGTGTGGCCAGACCTCGAGTTCGATCTTGTGGACATCCATCGGCCGGGCGTCGATCGCCGCTTCGAGGAGCATCCGGCCGCCGCCTTTGCCGCGTGCGCCCGGCAGGATCCACATGCCGAGCGCCCAGACGCCGTCGATGCGGGTCCGGTGGAGGTCGATGTGGCCGATCAGCGCCGGTCCGTCCTCCGCGTCGGGGTCTTCAAGCGCGAACAGGAGGCGACCTTCGGCGAGCCGCTCCCGCATCCGCTCGACCAGCTCGGTCTCTGAGACCGGTGGCTGGATCGCGACCCAGCGCTTTTCGTCGACGACGATCTTGAGGCCGCGGGCGAGCTCCTCGAAGTCGGCCTCGGTGACGGGTCTGACGCGCATCCCTCAAGCCTTCCAAATGACGGCTATTTCCTACGATTGCTCGATGAGCGAGTCCACCGACACCCACAGCACTTCGATCCGAGACGCTCGAACCGGACCTCACCCGCGAGGTTCCTTTCAACCCTCTGCCCTTGGTAACCCTGTGGGTGACTAAGGGCAGAGGGTTGCTCGGTCAGGGCCAGAGTTCGCGGAGGGCGAGGACCGCCAAGGCGCTCGACCAGAGCAGGGGAGTGGTCGAAGTCGGGATACCAGTGTGGGCGCTGACCCGCTCGGGCAGGTCGCCGGCGGGGGTAGAGGCGCGGCGGAGGTCGGCGAGCAGCTTGAGGGCGGCCTGGCGGTCTTCGTGTGTGCGAGGGGACGGGCGCGAGGGACCCCCTCTCTCACGAACAGCGTGGAGGTTCGTTCGGGGGTCCCTCGCGCCCGTCCGAGGGGCGGTCGGCGAGGGTTCCTCCGCCAGGGCGGCGAGGGACCAGGCGGACCAGGCGGTTGGGGCCATCCACGGGTCTTCGCCGCCCTTCCATCCTTCCCCGGGGGTGATGCCGTAGGGCGTGGCGCCTTCGACGAGGTGCAGGAGGGTTCGTTCGGCGGCGGGATAGAGCGGTGGGAATCCGAACGGTCGTACCGCCCAGCCGGCGGCCGAGTCGAGGCCCGACCCCGGATCTCCCGCGACACGCACCAACCCGTCCTCCGTCCCAAATTCGCGAGCGATCCTTCGAGCTTCGGCGAGACCCCGATGTTGATGGGCCGAAAACTCCACTCCTGCCTGAGTTTTCAGCCCATCAACGCGCCGGCCCGCGGAGGCGATGGCGTTGCCTAGGTAGGTGCCGGGGGCGGACTCCTGATAGTCGGCTCGGTTCCGCCAAGGGAAGGGCTCTCGCGGTGGTTGGAGGTTGGTCGCGGTTGCGGCGGCGGTGACCCAGCCCGCGGCGTCGCCTTGGGCGGAGCGGCCGGGGACCGGGGCGCCGGATTCGGTGAACCGGGCGGCCCCGTTCAGCCTCAGAGCGGTGAGGAACTTGGTGACCGTGCGGGCATCGGTGCCGTGGCCGGAGGCCTCGAGGGCCAGTGCCGCGGTTGCCGCGTCGCGGGGCCAGACGTATGCCCAGCCATCCCGGGCGCCGGCGGCGACGGCACTGGTCTTCTTCGAAGTCAGCGCGTGGATCGTCAGCAGCGAGCGTTCGTACATCCCCTTCGCCCAGCGGGGCGCTCCGGCGCCAAGCGGCCTCGACGCCCCGACCCACTGGCGCCCATCCTCGACAGCGGCCCGAAGAACCCTCGCCACGGCGGCCTGGACGGGCGGCACAACTCGACCTAGCCGGCAATTGAGGTTGAATTGTGCCGCCCGTCTTTCGGTCGCGCAGCGAAGCCCGCCCTCGACGTTGATGGAAACCGAGGGAGTTCCACTCGACGCCTGCACCGTCATCGCAAGAGACTCGCTCGACGTCGCGGTCGTCATCACCACTCGCGCCCTCCCGAACCTCGCGACGGTGCGCACCGCGTTGGTCCCGGGCAGGTAGCTCTGCGTCACTGAGTCCGCTCGCCACATCGGCAGGGCTTCGTCGCCGATCCGTAACCGGGGCACGATGCCGGTGTCCGCGGGGACGGTCCCGGCCGCCTGGCGCGCCGAGGGGTTGTCGATCAGAGCGGCGCCAGCGGGTCCCGGCGCGCGCAGGTCGACCACGTCGCCGTAGGCGTCGACCGCCGCGGTCATCCCTCCGTCGCCGGTCACGGTCGTCCCCAGGAACGGCGGCGGCAAGCCGGGCAGGGCCGCCGGAGTCCGCGGATCCGAGTCCGAGCCGCCCGAGACGAGCACGGCGCCGGCCGCCACGAGGGCGACGCAGATGAGGGCGGCGGTGGCGATTCGCACCCCTGGATGCAATCACCGGATCGCTTGTAAGGTGGCCTCGTGGGGGAGGCGGTCCGGGAAAGCCGGGTTTTACTCACCGCGCGCCTGCGCGAGCGGCGCGGGGAGCTGGAGGCCGCCGTGGCGACTCGGGTGCGAGCGATCGACGACCCGGCCGCGGTCCCCGACCCGGCCTACGCCGAGGGGCAGATGCGGGCGTTGGTCGCGGCGGTCGAGTATTCGCTGGCGGCGCTCGAAGGGGGCGAGCGCCGGCCGCCGTCGATGCCCGCCGAGATCCTCGCCCAGGCGCGGCTCGACGCCCGCGACGGCGTGCCGCTCGACACCGTGACCCGGCGTTACCTCGCCGCCAACACGCTCGTCGGCGACTTCCTCTTCGAGGAGGCCGAGCGGGCCGGGGCGTCCGCGGCTGATTGTCGACGATTGGTCGGCGTCGGCGCGACGCGCCTCGACGAGCTGCTCGCGGCGGTCGGGGCCGAGCACGCGCGCGAGGCGCGGAACCTGCCGACCAGCGCCGCCGAGCGTCGGCGCGAGTGCGTCAAGCGGCTCCTCGCGGGGGAGCTCGTCGACGAGGCCGAGATCGGTTATGACCTCGACGCCGAACACGTCGGGCTGATGGCGAAGGGCGACGCGGCGAAGGAGATGCTGCGCGAGGTCGCCGTCCGCCTCGACCGGAAGCTGCTCGCGGTGCGGCGCGAGGAAGAGCCGATCTGGGCGGCCTGGCTGGGTGGGCGTCGGCCGATGTCCGCCGCGGCGGTGGTCGAGGCGATCGCGTCGACGCGCGCCGACAGTCCCGTCTTCGTCACCGTGGGCGAGCCCGCGGCGGGCCTCGAAGGGTGGCGCTTCAGCCACGCGCAGGCGAAGGCGGCACTGCCGCTCGCCGAGCGCCACGGCCCGGTGGTCCGCTTCCTCGACGTCGCGCTGGAGGCGGCGATCCTCCGTGATGAGCTGATCGCGACGTCGCTGCGCCGTCGCTATCTCGAACCGCTGGCGACGGGCCGGGACGGTGGCGAGCTCGCGCGGGCGACCCTGCGCGCCTACTTCGGCGCCGAGCGCAACGTCTCGTCGACCGCGGCGGCGCTCGGCGTCGACCGCCGCACCGTGCGCAACCGCCTCGCCGCGATCGAGGACCTGCTCGGCGGGCCGCTGAACGGCTCGGCTGCGGACCTCGAGATCGCCCTGCGGCTCGACGCCTGAGACGTTTCCCACTTTGGACATCCGTCGCCCGCCCACTGCCCAGATCGGGGCGGCGGCGAGCCTCGCCAGGGGCGACGATCGGTCGGTGAAACGGAACCTCACCCGCACGGTCCTCCTCGCCACCCTGTCTCTGCTGTTCGCCGCGAGCGCCCTCGCCGCCCCTGAGATCGTCCGCTCCGGCAACCTCGTCCTCACCGATGACGGCGGGCTGGTGCCGCAGAAGCTGCCCCGCCACGGCAGCGCCCCCGCCACCGCCCGGCTCGAAGCCACGATCGGGACCCTCGACGGGAGCCACCCCCCGGCGCTACAGACGATCGACCTCGAGGTCTCGAAGACGATCCAGGTCGATGCGGTCGGGCTGCCGGTCTGCCGCGAAGGACAGATCCTCGCGACCAGCACGGCGACGGCGAAGAAAGCGTGCGGAGACGCGCTGCTCGGCTCGGGCAGCGCCCAGGTCGAGGTCGCCTTCGAAGAACAGGCGCCGTTCTCGGCGACCGGCCCGCTGCTCCTCTTCAACGCGGGCGTCCAGGGCGCGACGACCAAGGTCCTCCTGCACGCCTACGTCGACATCCCGGCGCCGACCGCGATCGTCGTCCCCGCCGACATCCTCCGCATCCACGATGGCCCCTACGGGCTCGAGATCCGCGCCCGGATCCCGCGGATCGCCGGCGGGGCGGGCTCGGTGACGAAATTCGCGCTGAAGGTCGGCCGCAAGTTCTCCTACAAGGGCCGGCCGCGCAGCTTCATCACCGCGGGCTGCCCGACCGGCCGCTGGGGGGCCAAAGGCGAAGCAGGTTTCAGCGACGGCACCAAGCTCCAGGTCCTGCACGTCTTTCCCTGCACCCCGGCTGCTTAAGCAGCCTTGGCCTCGATACGATTGCCCGCTGGCGGCGAGGTAGCTCAGTTGGTAGAGCACACGACTGAAAATCGTGGTGTCGCGGGTTCGAATCCCGCCCTCGCCATCTCAGGCTGGGTGAGGCAGAATCCTGGCGATGGCCGACTCGCGGGAGATGACGGCGGAGATGATCGAGGCGGAGATCGATCGCTTCATCGTCGAGGGGCAATACTCGCTCGCGGTGATCCTCAGTCAGACGATGCTCGAGCTGCTGGTGGAGCGGGAGGTTCGGGGGCTCGCCAAGGGTCTCGATACCGGCTCGTTCGGCGAGGCGACGCTGGAGCTGCTCGGCTCGTTCAACCTGAACCGGCGCACCCAGCGGTTCTTCGAGCACGCGCTCGACGTCAGGTTCAACGAGGAGATGCCGGACGAGCTGCAAGCGTTCCTCGATCACAACCGCCTTCGCAACCGGATCGTCCACGAGGGCGCGAACGCCGGGCACGAGGAAGCGGCCGCCTCGCTGGCGGCGGTCCGCGGGATCACCGGGCGGCTGCACGAGATCGTGGTCGAGCGCACGTCGTCGCATGCGTAGCTACGAGGAGGTCGAGCGAGACGGTGAGCTCGACGCGGTCGCGATCGAGGAGCCGCTCGAGATTCGGGTCGACGGCCGCCCGCTCAGCGTCACGATGCGGACGCCCGGGCACGACGAGGAGCTGGCGCTCGGGTTCCTCTTCGGCGAGGGGCTGATCGACGGGCCGCGGGCGGCGGGGCTGACCGAGGACTTCGCCAACAACACGGTCGAAGTCGAGGGGCCGCTGCTCCACGACCCCGGCGAGCGGCGCTTCTACACGACGTCCTCGTGCGGGGTCTGCGGAAAGGGGGCGCTGGAGGAGGTGGCGGTGGCGAGCGCGCCGGTCGGACCGGGGCCGGCCGTCGATCGGGAGCTGCTCGTGGCGCTGCCGGAGCGGCTCGAGCAGCCGACCTTCGAGCTGACCGGCGGGGTGCACGCGACCGGGCTCTTCGACACGGCGGGGCAATTGCTCCTCGCTCGCGAGGACGTCGGCCGCCACAACGCGATGGACAAGGTGATCGGGCGGGCGCTGCTCGACGGTCTGCTCCCCCTCGGCGACAAGATCCTCTGCGTCAGCGGCCGCCTCTCGTTCGAGCTGGTCCAGAAGGCGGCCGTCGCGGGCGCCCCGATCCTGGTCGGCGTCGGCGCCCCGAGCACGCTGGCGATCGAGCTCGCCGCCGACCGCAACATGACCCTCGCCGGCTTCACCCGCCGCGGCCGCACCAACGTCTACACCGGCCCCGAGCGCGTGCGGTCGACCTAAGCCGCTCCCGGCACGTGGCGGTCGACCTAAGCCACCTATAGCGCCGGTTAGGTCGACCGCGCCGGGGAGTCCGCCGGTTAGGTCGACCGCGCTAGGTGGGGTTGACTGCGCGGGCGATGTCCCGGAGCTCGTCCGGGGAGCGGCCGGTCTTCCCTGCCGCCCAGCAGGCGAGCGGGGCGGCAGGGCGCTCGGAGCTGTGCGCGGCGACGGCGGCGAGTTCGAGCAGCTGCTCTTCCTCCGCGGGCGTCGGCGGGTCGACGCCGATCCGCTCGCAGAACGACCGCAGCCACTCTTCCCGGCCCATCTCAGCCACCGCTCAGCCGCCGATCGCGCTCATCGTCCGGGCGGGCGGGCGGAAGCCGGGTTCGTCGATCCGGTGCTTCAGCTCCTTGCGCCAGACCGCCTCGCGGACGATCCGCTCGAGCTCCGCGTCGTCGGCGCCCGCCCGCAGCGGCTCGCGGAGGTCGGTCTCGTGCAGGGAGAAGAGGCAGGTGCGGAGCTTGCCGTCGGCGGTCAGGCGGATGCGGTCGCAGTCGGCGCAGAACGGTTCGGAGACGGGATTGATGAAGCCGATCTCCCCGCGCCCGTCGGCGAAGGCGTAGACGCGGGCGGTTGCGTGGGGCTCGCGCGGGCGCTCCACGAGTGGGTGGACCTCCTCGACCAGGGCCCGCACCGCGGCACCGGTCAGCACGTCCTCACGCTGCCAGGCGCGGTCGCCGTCGAGCGGCATGAACTCGATGAAGCGGACCTGGAAGCCGCGGTCACGGGCGAGGTCGCAGAAGCGCAGCACGTCCTCGCGACCGAGGCCCGGCATCGGCACCGCGTTGACCTTGACCGGGCTCACCTCGGGGAAGGCGGCGATCGCGTCGAGCCCGGCCATCACGCGGTCGAGGGCGTCGCGGCGGGTGATCTCGAAGAAGCGGGCGCGGGCGAGGCTGTCGATCGAGACGTTGACCCGGTCGATTCCGGCGGCGACGAGGTCGGCGGCCTGGTCGGCGAGCAGGTAGCCGTTGGTGGTCAGCGAGAGGTCGTCGATGCCCTCGATCGCCGCCAGGCGCTCGACCAGCGCCGGGAATTCACGCCGCACCAGCGGCTCGCCGCCGGTCAGGCGGACCGAGCTGACGCCGAGGCGGGAGAAGAGGCGGACGAGCCGCTCGATCTCCTCGAAGGAGAGGATTTCGTCACGCGGGATCCAGTCCATCCCCTCGGCCGGCATGCAATAGCGGCAGCGGAAGTTGCAGCGGTCGGTGACCGACACGCGCAGATCGCCGATCAGCCTGCCGTGCGCGTCTTCGAGAGCCATCGCTAGAAGTTACCCCCTCAGGTGTGTCGCGGACGCTCGCCGGCGATCAGGGCGAGGGCGTGGGGGAGGGCGGCGGCGATCGCCTCTCCGCACTGGCCGATGCTGCGCGGGCTGCCCGGGAAGTTGACGATCAGCGTGCGGCCGCGGGTCCCGGCGACGCCGCGCGACAGCATCCAGTGGTCGCTGTGGGGCCGCGAAGCGGCGCGCATCGCCTCGGCGATCCCCGGCGCCTCGCGCTCGAGCACCGCGCGGGTCGCCTCCGGGGTGACGTCGTCGGGCGAGAGGCCGGTGCCGCCGCTGGTCAGGACCAACTCGACGCCGAGGTCGTCGCAGAAGCCGATGAGGCGCGCTTCGACCGCGGCGCGGTCGTCGGCGACGATCTCCCGGGCGGCGACCTCGAGCCCAAGCTCGCGGGTGAACTCGGCGAGCGCCGCGCCGCTCTCGTCCTCGCCCTCACCGCGCGCCTTCGAGGTGGAGACGGTGAGGAGCGCGGCGCGCATCACTCGGCGGCGGGCTCCTCGAGCCGCCACTCGCCGGAGCGGCCGCCGCTCTTGGAGACGAGGACGACGCCCTCGATCGCGACGCCCCGCTCGAGCCCCTTGACCATGTCGTAGACGGTCAGCGCGGCGACCGAGGCGGCGGTCATCGCCTCCATCTCCACCCCGGTCTGGCCGACGGTGCACGCCTCGGCGAGCAGCTCGACCAGGCCGGTCTCGGTGTCGACGGTCGCGGCGACGTCGACGAAGGAGAGCGGCAGCGGGTGGCAGAGCGGGATCAGGTTCGAGGTCTGCTTGGCGGCCTGGATCCCGGCAATCCGCGCGACCCCGAGCACCTCGCCCTTCGGCCCGTCCCCGCGCTCGACCGCGCGGGCCGTCTCCGGCGCCATCCGCAGGCGCGCCCGCGCCACCGCGCGTCGCTCGGTCGTCGGCTTCGCCCCGACGTCGACCATCCGCGCCCGCCCGTCGTCGCCCAGATGCGTCAGCTCACCACTCATGCGGCCTCCTCCGGCTCCGGCGCGGCGGCGCCCTTGACCCAGTTGCCCTCGCCGGCGGTGTCGAGCTCGCGCTTCCAGATCGGTGCCTCGGCCTTGATCCGGTCGATCGCTTCGCGGGCGCCCTCGAAGGCTTCGCCGCGGTGCCCGGCGGAGACGGCGACGACGACCCCGGGCTCGCCCAGCGCCACGCTGCCGACCCGGTGCTCGGCCGCCGCCGCGAGCAGCCCGTGGCGCTCGGCGCAGTCGACCAGAATCGCCGCGATCCGCTCCTCGGCCATCTCCCGGTAGCTCTCGTAGTCGAGGCTCGCGACCTCCCGCGTCACTCCCTGGAAGGTGACGATCGCTCCTGCGCCGGGATCCCCGACCCATGCCGAGAGGCGGTCGGCGGAGAGCGGCTCGTCGGTGACGCGAGCGTGGGTCCGGGCGGGCGCGCCGCCGGAGATCGGCGGGATCACGGCAAGCTCGTCGCCGGGCGAGATCGGCGCGCCGGCTGAGGCGTACTCGCGGTTGACGGCCATACGCAGAGGCATCCGCTCGACCAGGTCGGCGAGGCCGGGCGTCTCGGCGAGGCGCTCGAAGGCGTCGCCGACGGTGGCACCCTCGGGCAGCTCGATCTCCACCGAGTCACGCCCGGCGCGCTCGCGGAGGATCGCGAAGAGGCGGACCGAGACGGTCATCGGCCCATGTTAGATGTAGCCCGGTCGAGCAGCTCTACCTCGACCGGGTCGCCCGCCTTCAGCGCGGCGGTCTCGGTCGGGATCAGCGCCAGGCAGTCGGCGGCGACCATCGAGGTGAGGATGTGGGACCCCTGCCGCGGCAGCGGCGTCGCGATCCAGCCGCTACGCCTGAGCTCGAGCCGGCAGCGGGCGGCGTGGGCGCGGTCGGTCGGCTTCTCGTAGTCGGCGCCGAGGCGGGCGGTGACGCGGCGCGCGGTCGGCTCGCCGCCGGACATCGCCAGCAGCGCGGGGCGGACGAAGAGCAGGAAAGTCGCCATCACAGAGACCGGGTTGCCGGGCAGGCCGAAGACGAGCGTCTCGTTGCGGGTGCCGAACCAGGTCGGGCCGCCGGGTTTCAGCGCCACGCGCCAGAAGACCTGCTCGGCGTCGAGATCGGCGAGCGCCGCCTTGACGTGGTCGTGCTCGCCTACGGAGACGCCGCCGCAGATGATCGTCACGTCGGCCTCCAGGGCGCGGAGGAGGGCGGCGCGGGTCCCCTGCGGATTGTCGGGGGCGTGCCGGGTCATGACCACCTCGGCGCCGGCGAGCCGCACCAGCGCCGGCACGGTCTGCGAGTTCGAGTCGTGGATCTGGCCGGGGCGCAGCGGCATGCCGGCGGGGACCAGCTCGTCGCCGCTCGTCACGACGGCGACGCGGGGACGGCGGTGGACCGGAATCGGGTCGACCCCGATCGTCGCCAGCGCCCCGAGCTCGGCCGGCCCCAGCTCGGTCCCCGCGGGCAGGACCGTCTCGCCGGCGGCGATGTCCTCACCGGCGCGGCGGACGTTCTCGCCGGGCGCGACCGCGGCCCGGATCAGGACGCGCTCGCCCTCGACCTCGGTGTCCTCGACCCGGACGGCGGCGTCGGCGCCGGCGGGGAGCACGGCGCCGGTCGAGATCGCGATCGCCTCACCCGGTTTGACCGCGTGCGTCGCCGGGTGGCCCGCGCGCGACTCGTCGACGATCGTCAGCGACACCGGCGACCCGAGGCCGGCCCCGGCGACCTCCTCGGCGCGCACCGCGAAGCCGTCCATCGCCGAGTTGTCGAAGGGCTGGAACTGGCCGTCGGCGACCGCGTCGACCGCCAGCCGTCGGCCGAGCGCCTCGCCCAGCCGCACGTTCTGGGACGCCGTCGCCCGCACCCGGGCGAGGATCTCCCGCCGCGCCGCCTCGACCTCGATCGCTTTTGCCATACCCACACCCTGCCGTACCCGGGTGCTGCGAGGATCGCCAGGTGGGTGGACGACAGAAAGCTGCCGAGGAGGGCGCGCTCGGCGTCGTCCTCGCGGGTGGCCGTGGAAGTCGACTCGGTGGCGCGAAGCCGACGGCGGAGCTCGCGGGGCGGCCGCTGATCTCCTACCCGCTCGCGGCGCTCGCCGAGGCCGGCTTGGAAGCGGTCGTCGTCGCGAAGCCCGACACCGACCTCCCGCCGCTCGACGTCGACGTCCTCGCCGAGGCGGCGGAGCCGGTGCATCCGCTCACGGGGATCGTCGCGGCGCTCCGCCAGACAGGCCGGCCGATCGTCGTCATCGGTTGCGACTTCCCGTTCGTGCCCGCGGCGCTCCTTCGGGCCCTCGCCGACGCGCCCGAGCCGCTCGTCATCCCGGCGCCCGGCGGCGAGGCCCAGCCGCTTGTCGCTCGCTGGACGCCGGCGCTGCTCCCCGCCCTCGACGCCGCGCTCGACCTCGAAGAGCCGCTGCGGCGCACGGTCGCGGCGCTCTCCCCGCGCCTCCTAGAAGACGCCGAGCTCGCTCCGTCCGGCGACCCCGCCCGCATCTTCTTCAACGTCAACACCCCTGCCGACTTGCGCCGGGCCGAGGGCGCGGTATCGTCGCTCGATGGCGACTGAAGATCCCGGGTTCGTCTCGCGTGGCTTCGTCGGTCGCCCGCACGGCCACGGTGGCGAACGCCTCCCGCCGGGCCAGTACCTCGAACGCGGCTTCCCCGTCCTCACCGCCGGCCCGACGCCGCGGGTCGAGCCGGCCGAGTGGAGCTTCCGGGTCGACGGCATGGTCGGCAACGAGCTCGAGTGGAGCTGGGATGAGTTCGCCAAGCTGCCGTTCGAAGACATCCCCTGCGACATCCATTGCGTCACCAAGTGGTCGAAGCTGGACACCAGCTTCCGCGGCGTCTCGGTGGACGCGCTGCTCGAATCGGCCAAGCCGCAGGGAGCCTTCTCGATGGCCTACTCCTACGGCGGCTACACGACCAACCTGCCGCTCGAAGAGATGACCGGCGGCCGCGCCTGGGTCGTCACCGAGCATGAGGGCGCGCCGCTGCCCCGCGAGCACGGTGGCCCGGCGCGCCTCCTCGTCCCCCACCTCTACTTCTGGAAGAGCGCCAAGTGGGTGCGCGGGCTGCGGATCATGGACCACGACGAGCCAGGCTTCTGGGAGGCCAACGGCTACAACAACCACGGCGACCCGTGGAAAGAGGAGCGGTATTGGACGGACTGACCGCCGTCCCGCAGCGGGCGCCGGGCCGCTGGCAGATCGCCGACGTCGAGGAGATCCGGGTCGAGACGCCGCGCACGAAGACCTTCCGCCTGCGCCTGCCGATGTGGATGCCGCACCTGCCCGGCCAGCACTACGACGTCCGCCTCACCGCGCCGGACGGCTACCGGGCCGAGCGCTCCTACTCGATCGCCTCCTCGCCGCTCGACGAGGGGGTGGTCGAGCTGACGATCGACCGGCTCGACGGCGGCGAGGTCTCGAGCTACTTCCATGAGGTCCTCATCGAGGGCGACCAGGTCGAGCTGCGCGGCCCGTTCGCGTCCTACTTCGTCTGGCGCGGGGAGGAGCCGGTGCTGCTGATCGGCGGCGGCTCCGGCGTCGTGCCGCTGATGTGCATGTTGCGTCACCGCCGCCGCACCCAGCCCGATCTGCCGATGCGCCTCATCTACTCGGCCCGCACCCGGCGCGAAGTCCTCTACGCCGACGAGCTCGGCGACGACGCGATCGTCGCCCTGACCCGCGAACTCGAGGGTGTGCCGGTCGAGGGCCTCTCCCGCGTCCAGATCGGCCGCATCTTCCCGGGCCTCGTCGCCGCCGAGGCGTTCGACTCCGGCCTCGCCTTCGTCTGCGGCTCCGACCGCTTCGTCGAGCCGATGGCCAGCATGCTTCTCGCCGCCGGGTATAGCCCCGACCGGATCCGCACCGAGCGCTTCGGCCCCACGGGCTGACCCGCGTCAGTCGGCGATCAGGCGCGTCGCGGTCGCCTTCCAGACCGCCGCGACGCGGGAGCCGGGGCGGAGGTAGAGCCGCGCCGCCGAGGCGGCGGTGATCTCGGCGGTCAGCGGCTCGGGCGCCGCGAGGCCGACGCGCGTGCGCGAGCCGATCGTCGTCACCGTGGTCACCTCGCAGGCGAGCCGGTTGAGTCGCGAGTCTCCGGCCGCCGCGCCCGCCCCATCGTCCGCCGCCTCGATCGAGATCTCCCAGGGGAAGACGCTCAGCGATACCGGCCCGCGGGCCGCGTCGGCGCTCCACACCTCGCCGCCGCCCGGCAGCCGCACCAGGGTCAGATCGCCGGCGCCGCTCGCCTCGCCGCGGAGGACGACCGCGCCGGAGAAGTCGGCGACGAAGGCCGAGGCCGGCGCGGCGGAGATCGCCGCGGCGCTGCCCCGCTGCAACTCCCGCCCCGCGTCGATCACGATCAGCTCGCCGGCCAGAGCGGCCGCCTCCTCGAAGGAGTGGGTGACGAGGACGACCGGCGTGCCGGCCTCGGCAAAGACCGCGCGCAGCTCGCCGATCGCCTCGCGCCGGGTGGTCGAGTCGAGCGCCGCCAGCGGCTCGTCAAGCAGCAGCGCCGGCGGCCGCGCGGCGAGCGCCCGGGCGAGCGCGACGCGCTGGCGCTCG
>JAOPZF010000153.1 GCA_025964255.1 Solirubrobacterales bacterium
CACCTTCGAGCGCTTCGTCATCGGCCCCGGCAACCGTCTGGCCCACGGTGCGGCGTTGGCCGTCGCCGAGGCTCCGTCGGAGGCCTACAACCCGCTCTTCCTCCACGGACCTCCCGGACTAGGCAAGACCCATCTCCTCGCAGCGATCGCCAACTACCTCCAGGACAACGCTCCCGGCCTCAGCGTCCGTTACACGACCGCCGAGTCGTTCACCAACGAGTTCGTCGCCGCCCTGCGCAGCACCGGATCCGAGGCGTTCAAGGCGACCTACCGCGACATCGACGTGCTCCTGATCGACGACGTCCAGTTCCTCGAGGGCAAGCCCGCCACCGAAGAGGAGTTCTTCCACACCTTCAACGCGCTGTATGAAGCCGGCAGCCAGCTGATCCTCTCGGCCGACCGGATCCCGAGCGAGCTCTCGACCCTCGCCTCGCGGCTGCGCGACCGCTTCGAGTGGGGGCTGACGGTGGCCGTGGAACCGCCGAACCTCGCCACCCGCCTCACCGTGCTCAAGCACCTGGTCGAGGAGGCCGGAATCGAGATCGCCGACACCGGCGCCCTTTCCGAGCTCGCCGGTCGCATCGACGCCAACATCCGCCAGCTGCACGGCGCACTGACCCGCGTCATCGCCCACGCCTCGCTGCTCGCCAAGCCCCTCAGCTCCGAGCTGATCGCCGAGGTCATCCCGCGGTCGCCGCGCAGCGCCCAGGCCACCTCGGTCGAGGAGATCCAGCAGCAGGTCGCCGAACGCTTCGGCATCTCCCGCGCCGAGCTGATCGGGACCAGCCGCGCCGCGACCCCGCTGGGAGCCCGGCAGGTCGCGATCTTCCTCACCCGCGAGCTGACCGACCTCTCGCTGCCGCAGATCGGCCGGCTCTACGGCGGCCGGGATCACACGACGGTGATGAACAGCCTGCGTCGGGTCGAAGCGAAGCTCGGCGAGGACGCGGCGCTATCCACACGCGTCGACGAGTTGCGCACAGCCATCAACAGCCCGACCGCCGGCTGACCCCACCGACGCCGCTGCCGCTGCAAGACTCCACATCCGCCCACAGGCGTATCCACAGGCCACATCCGGCTTGACTCCGCCGAATAGTCTTCGCTCCACCGCTTTTCAACAGCACCTAATAACTCTCCACAAGGCAATCTGAGGCAACCTTTGAAGCTCACGACCAAACGCGAACAACTCGTCTCCAAGCTCTCCACCGTCTCGCGTGCGGTCTCCACCCGCGCGGCGACCCAGGCTCTTTCCGGTGTCCTGATCGAGGCCGGGGAGGGACAGGCGACGCTGTCTGCCACCGACCTCGACCTCGGCCTGCGCACGACGATCGATGCGACGGTGGAGGGTGGCGGCTCGGTTCTGCTTCCCGGCCGCCTGCTCGCCGAAGTGGCCCGGTCGCTGGCCGACGACACGGTCGAAATCGAGACCCGTGAGGCCGAGCGCGACGTGGAGATCAGCAGCGGCAGCTCGCGCTTCCACCTGCGGACGCTGCCGGTCGAGGACTTCCCGAATCTGCCGAGCGCCGAGGGCGGCGACCCGATCCGCATCCCCTCGAGCGCGCTGGCCGCGAGCATCGACCTGGTCGCCCGGGCGGCCTCCCGCGACGACATGCGGCCGGTGCTGACCGGCGTCTTCGTCACCGCGACCGGCAACGAGATGACGATGGTCGCCACCGACTCCTACCGACTCGCCGTGAAACGGACCGAGCTCGAGGCGCCGCTCAGCGGTGAGATCGAGGCGAACATCCCGGCGCGGGCGCTGCGCGAGCTGGCCCGGATCCTCGCCGCCGAGGGTGTCGATCACGCCGCGATCACGCTGAAACCGAACCAGGCGATCTTCGAGGCCGGGTCGATCACCCTGACCACGCGCCTGATCGAGGGCCAGTTCCCCAACTTCCGCCAGTTGCTGCCCGAGTCCTACGAGCACGACGTGCGGCTGCCGCGGTCGGAGTTCCTCGACGTGGCGCGGCGGATCAGCCAGCTGGCGCAGCGCAACGCGCCGCTGCGCTTCTCGTTCGAACCCGGCGAGCTGACCGTGTCCGCCGAGACCCCGGACGTCGGCGACGCCCGTGAGACTATGCCAGCCGCCTTCGAGGGCGAGCCGATGGAGATCGGCTTCAACCCCGAGTACCTGCGCGAGGGCATCGAAAGCATCGGCGGCGACGAGGTGCTGCTGCGATTGATCTCGCCGCTGCGCCCGGGCCTGATGCAGCCGGTCGAGAACGAAGACTTCCGCTACCTCGTGATGCCGATCCGCCTCAACGTCTAGGTAGACCGTGGGAGACGCATCCAGGCACGCCCGGATGACGCGCCCCCGGTCGCACCTGCCCGCGTCTCCCACGGTCTAGGCGCGACGGTGCTCGTCACCGCGATCGAAGCCCGCCCGCTTCGCAGCCTCGCGCGCGTGCGGGTGCCGCTGGGGCCGGGGATCACGAGCGTCGTCGGGCCCAACGGGGTCGGCAAGACCAACTTGGTCGAGGCGCTCTACTTCGCGCTGACCGGGCGTTCTTTCCGGACCTCGGACCGGCGCGACCTGATCCCGTTCGGCGAGAGCCTGGCGCGGGCCGAGGCGACGGTGCGCGACGACGACGGGATCGAGCGACGACTGATGGGGTCGGTGAGTCGGACCGAAGGGCGGCGTCATCTGCTGGACGGAGAACCCGCTGAGCCGGCGACGATCGCACGCGCCCGACCCCCGGTGGCGGTCTTCGCGCCCGACCGCCTGAGCCTTGTGAAGGGGCCGCCGGCCGAGCGCCGCGCCCACCTCGACGGCTTCCTCGCCGCCCGTTGGCCCGCCCGCGGGGAGCTGCGCAAGCGTTTCGGCCAGGCGCTGGCGCAGCGCAACGCGATGATCTCCCGCATCGGCGCGGGCTACGGCTCGCCGGAGGGGCTGGACGTCTGGGACGCGGGGGTGGCGGACGCGGCCGCGCCGCTGATCGCGGCACGGCGGGAGGCGGTCGAGGAGCTGGCCCCGGCTTTCGCGGAGGCGCTGGCCGAGCTCGGGCTCGAGGACGGTGAGCTCGCCTACGCGCCCCGCGCCGACGGCGACGCGGAGGAGCTGCGCGCCGGCCTACGCGAGCGCCGCGACGCCGACCTCAAACTCGGCCGCAGCTCCTGGGGCCCTCACCTGGACGAGCTGAAGCTGTCGTTCGCCGGGCGGGCGCTGCGCAAATACGGCTCCCAGGGCCAGCAGCGCGCCGCCCTCCTGGCGCTGCTCTTCGCCGAGCGCGAGGCGCTGCTGACCGCGCGGCGGGTCACCCCACTGCTGCTGCTCGACGACGTGATGAGCGAGCTGGACCCGGGCCGGCGCGAGCTGCTCGTCGCGCGGCTGGCGACCGGCGGCCAGACGTTGATCACCGCCGCCGACGAAGAGTCGCTGCCCGCAGCGGCGCGCGAGGCGATGGTGCGGATGCCGCGACCGGGCGTGGTCGATGACGGCAGCGACTCGGCCGGGGCGGAGGCGGCGTGACCCGCCGACGTGCGCCCCGCCAGGCGGGGGAGGCGTTTCGCATGGCGCGCGACCTCGCCGCCCCGAAAACCGGCCTGGCATCGGTGCAGGCGAACTGGTCAGGAGCCGTCGGCGCTCAGATCGCCGAGGTCTCGCAGCC
>JAOPZF010000186.1 GCA_025964255.1 Solirubrobacterales bacterium
TGACCTCCTCGACCGCGCGCGGATGGCTGAAGTACCCGGCGTAAAGTTCGAGCGACTCGCGCACGGTGAGGTAGGGATCGAGGCTGTTCGACTGCAGGACGATGCCGATCCGGTCGCGCCAGGCGCGCCCGGCGCTCGCCGGGTCCTCGCCGAGGACGCTCACCTCGCCCCCGGTCCGGCGGCGGTATCCCTCGAGGATCTCGACCGTGGTCGTCTTGCCGGCCCCGTTGGGGCCGAGGAAGGCGAAGATCTCGCCCGTGCGCACCTCGAGGTCGATGCCACGCACCGCCTCGGTCTCGCCGTAGCTCATGCGCAGGCCGCTGACTGAAATTGCTAGATCAGGCACTCGCAGCCCAGTCTAGGAACTGACGAGCCTCCGCCGCCTTCCGCTCAGTCCAGCGGCACGTCGCGGTGCTTCACCCGCACCACCACATCGTCTCGCGTCACCAGGTCCCGCCGGATCCGGTCGGCGACGGTGACCGAGCGGTGGCGGCCGCCGGTGCAACCGATCGCGATCGTCAGGTGGCTCTTGCCCTCGGTGACGTAGGCGGGGACGAGAAACTCGAGCAGCGGCATCAGCCGGCCGTAGAACTCGCCCGCCTGGGTCCCCGACTCGACGTACTGGCGGACGACCTCGTCCTGGCCGGTCAGCGGGCGCAGCTCGAGGTCGTAGTGGGGATTGGGCAGGAAGCGCACGTCGAGGGTGAGGTCGGCGTCGCGCGGCGGCCCGTTCTTGAAGCCGAAGGTGAGCAGCGTCAGCGCCAGCTTCCCGGCCCGCTCGGTGCCGAGCAGCTCTTGGGAGATCTGCCGCCGCAGTTCGGCCCCGGTGAGGTCGGTGGTGTCGATGACGAGGTCGGCGCGCTCGCGCAGCGGCGCAAGCATCGCCCGCTCGGCACGGATGCCGTCGACGATCCGCCCTTCCGGCGCGACCGGGTGGCGGCGGCGGGTCTCCTTATAGCGGTCGAGCAGCGTCGCCTCGTCGGCCTCGAGGAAGAGCAGCTGCGGTTGCGGCCCGTCGCGTTCGAGGTCGTCGAGCACCTGCAGCAGCTCGTCGAAGTACTCGCCGCCGCGCACGTCGGAGACGATCGCCGCGTTCTCGACCCCGGAGCCCTCGTGGATGAAAAGCTCCCCCAGCCCGCCGATCATCCGCGGCGGCAGGTTGTCGACGCAGAAGAAGCCGCCGTCCTCAAAGGCCGCGATCGCTTCCGACTTGCCCGCGCCCGAGTGGCCGGTGATGATCACCAGCTGCATCTCGCGACGCGCTTTCGCCTCCTGCGGGGTGTCGATCTCGCTAGCCAATGCGGTGAAGTTGCTCGTGTATCTCTCGACCGAGTTTGCCAGGTAGCCCGGGCACCGACTCGAGTTCCTCGCGGGTGGCGGCGAGGAAGCGCTCCGGGGAGCCGAAATGTGCCAGCAGGGCGCGCTTGCGGGCGGGGCCGACGCCTTTCAACGTGTCGAGCACCGAGCCGGTCATCGCCCGGTCGCGGCGGCCACGATGGTGTTCGATCGCGAAGCGGTGGGCCTCGTCGCGGACCCGCTGGAGGAGCTGGTTGGCCTCGCCGCCGCGGGGCAGGTCGATCGGGTCGCTACGGCCGGGGACGAAGACTTCCTCCTCGCGCTTGGCGAGGCTGACGATCGTCACGCCGAGATCGGCGAACGGCCGCAGCGCCCGCATCCCTGCCGCGAGCTGGCCTTTGCCGCCGTCGATCATGATCAGGGACGGGAGCGAGGAGAAGCTGGCGTCGCGTTTGCCGTCGTGCGGGGAGAGGTCGTTCTGTTCGAGGTAGCGGTTCAGCCGGCGGGTCAGGACCTCCTCCATCGAGGCGAAGTCGTCGGGGCCGACCGCGCCCTCCTCGCGGAGGTCGCCGCGCACTTTGAAGCGGCGGTAGTCGGACTTCTTCGGCGCGCCGCCCTCGAAGACGACCATCGAGGCGACGGTGTGCTCGCCGCCGATCGTCGAGATGTCGAAGCCCTCGATGCGGACCGGCAGCTCGTCCATGCCGAGCGCTTCGGACAGAGCGCTGAGGCTCTCGACCCGGCGGGCACGCCCGTGCTCGCGGCGCAGGCGATCCTGGTCGAGGGCCAGCTGGGCGTTGCGCTCGGCGAGCTCGCGGAGGCGGCGTTTGTCGCCGCGCTCGGCCGGGTGGACGTCGACCGAGGTGCCGCGGCGCTGGGTCAGCGCTTCGGCGATCGTCGCGGCGCGGTCGCGCAGCTCGGGGCCGACGATGATCGTCCGCGGCATCGAGGGCGAGGCCGAGTAGTACTGGCCGATGAACTCCTCGGTGACCTCGGCGAGGTCCCGTTCGCCCTCGTTGTCGAGGTAGAAGGACTGGCGCTCGGCGAGGACGCCGTCGCGCACCTGGAAGACCTGGGCGTTGGCATCCTGACCCTCGGCGGCGACGCCGATCAGGTCGGCGGTCCCGACCGTGCCGCCCGCGACGCGCTGGCGCTCGAAGAGGGAGCGGATCGCTTTGAGCCGGTCTCGGTAGAGCACCGCGCGCTCGAATTCCTCGGCCGCCGCGGCCTCGGCCATTTTCTCTTCCTGCTCTTTTTCGACCTGGCGGTAGCGGCCGGAGAGGAAGTCGATGATCGCGTCGATGTTGCGGCCGTACTCCTCCTTGGAGACGTGCCCGACGCAGGGGGCCCCGCAGCGTTTTATGTAGTAATCGAGGCAAGGGCTGCCGGA
The DNA here is from genome assembly GCA_025964255.1 of Solirubrobacterales bacterium. Taxonomy (GTDB): domain Bacteria; phylum Actinomycetota; class Thermoleophilia; order Solirubrobacterales; family 70-9; genus VAYN01. The sequence continues at coordinate 2,687 of JAOPZF010000186.1, forward strand.
GCGACGGCCCGGCTCGGCGCCATCGCAGGTGCGGGACTGGAAGAGTTTCCCGAGCAGGTCGAGGGTCTCGCGCAGGCGCTTGGCGCTGCTGAACGGCCCGAAGTAGGCGCGGTGGGCGCGGTGTTTCTCGCGGGTGAAGTAGACGCGCGGGTAGTCCTCGTCGAGGCTGACGGCGACGTAAGGGTAGGACTTGTCGTCGCGGAGGCGGATGTTGAAGCGCGGGCGATGGCGCTTGATGAAGCTCTGCTCGGTGAGCAGCGCCTCGGCCTCGCCCGAGGTGACGAGCGTGTCGATTCGCTCGATCCGGCTGGTCAGGCGCGGCTCGCCGCCGCTGAAGTGCGAGGCGATCCGTTTTTTGATCGAGCGCGCCTTGCCGACGTAGAGCAGCTCGTCGTCCTCCCCGTAGAAGAGGTAGACGCCCGGCTGGTCGGGAAGTTGGCGGCGCTGCTCGGCGACGCGTTCGGCGCGGGTGAGGGCGCCGTTGCCGTTCTCATTGCTCACAAGTCAAAGGGTAGGGTCCTGAGCAGTCCGCCAAACGATGCAAGGGACAGGGAGAGGGATGAGCACGCAGACCGTGGAGCCGCCGCAGCTGGAGACGATGACGATCGAGGTCGAGGGGGACGTCGCGACCTGGACGCTCAATCGGCCCGAGGCGTTCAACGCGATGAGCCCGGAATTCATCGGCGAGATGGTGCTGGCGACCGGGTGGCTGGCCGACACAGCGCCGATCCGCGCCCTGATCGTCACCGGCGCCGGGGCAGCCTTCTGCGCCGGCGGCGACATCAACTGGTTCAAGAAAGGCATCGAAGAGGAGGGCTTCGACGTCTCCGCCGACGTTCGCCGCGGGGCCGAGGTGATGCACCAGGCGATCATCGACCTGCGCCGGATGCCGGTGCCCGTCATCGCCGCGGTCAACGGCCCGGCCGCGGGCGCGGGCTTCTCCCTCGCCCTCGCCTGCGACATCCGCATCGCCGCCGACAGCGCGTTCTTCGCCCCCGCCTACGGCCGCGTCGGGCTCTCACCGGACGGCGGCATGACCTACTTCCTGCCCCGCGTGGTCGGGCCGGCGAAGGCGATCGAGCTCCTCCTCGAAGATCCCAACCTCCCCGCCGCGAAGGCCTTGGAGATGGGCCTGGTCACCGACGTCGTCCCCGGCGACGAGCTGATGGACCGCGCCCGCGAGCGTGCCGCCAAGCTGGCCAAGCTCGCCCCCCACTACGTGAAGATGGCCAAAAGCCTGGTCGGCGTCAGCCTCGAGAATGGCATCGCCGACCACCTCCAACTAGAGCGCCACGGCATCGCCGACGGCATCGCCACCGCCGACGCCCAAGCCGGCGTCAAAGCCTTCTTCAGCGGCGAAAAGCCCACCTTCACCGGCAACTAGCTTCGGCCCATCAACGTGAGCGGCGGGTAGCTCAGGCCGGTGGGGTCATCAAACAAGGAACCGATTCGCCGACGAAGCTCCGGCCTCCGGCGCCCTCAGCCTTGAGGCGCCCAAGTTCCCGCGCCGAATAGACTCCAACCCCGATGGCGTCGGTCGAGGTTCAGGGAATCGCAGGGATGAAGTCGCTGCTCCGGCAGGAGATCGGCCCGAGCGAATGGCGGACGATCACGCAGGCCGACATCGACGCCTTCGCCGAGCTGTCCGGCGACCATCAATGGATCCACGTCGATCCGGAGCGGGCCAAGGCGGAGAGCCCGTACGGCACGACGATCGCCCACGGCAACCTGACGATCGCCACCGTCGACGGGTTCCGCCACGAACTGATCTCCTCCACAGGATTTCGGCTCGCGGTCAACTATGGGTGGGATCGCATCAGGTTCCCCGCTCCCGTTCCGGTCGACTCCCGTGTGCGCGCACGGGCCGAGGTCACCTCACTCGACGAGGTGAGCGGCGGCTGGTGGCAAGCCGTCACCCGCATCACCCTCGAGGTCGAGGGCAACGAGAAGCCCTGCTTCGTCGGCGACTCGGTGACGCGCTTGATGGCAGCAGACTGACCTGCTCATCTTCGGGGCCGGGACGTCAGGCCGGCGATAGGCGCCCGACCTGACCCCCTGACCGCGAAACCCTTCAGGCGCGCACGACGACCACGCGGGTGAGGGTAATTGCCGTGCCGTGTGGTGGCGTGAGCGTGATCTTCATCGTCAACGCCAGGCGCCGGTGACGGCGCAGCGTGGCTTTGCCCTCCGCGCTCAGGGGCAGCGCGAAGGTGAGCTTGCCCGCGTGCAGCGAGGAACGCACGAACTTGCCGAGAGGAGCAGCGACCCTCTTGGCGAGCAGCTCGATCTGAAGCCTGCCGCCGGAACTCGCCGAGGACACGACGAGAGACCCGTGCACCTCTTCGCCGTGCTGGGCGGATGCCAGCTCGACCGACCCGAGCAGCGGACCGGAAGCAGGTTGGATCTTGGGTTGCCCCGAAGACGGCGGGACGGCGGTCGTGACCGTGGGGCTACCACCGGTGGAGGCCGGCGTCGATGAGGATTCTCTCGCGGGAGCTTCTTTGGCCGGTTCTTCCGTCACTTCTTTGGTGGGTTCTTTCGTCGGTTCTTTCGTCGGTTCGTGCGTCGGTTCTTTGGTGGGTTCTTCCGTCGGTGAGGTAGAGGCGGCCATGAATGTGAGGTCGTTACCCTGGACCGACCCCGATTCGTTTTTCGCGATGAGGCGGAAGTGGTATTCGCCGCCGGGCATCAGGCCGGTCACGGTCGCGGAAACCGGGTGTTCTGCACGGTCGGACGGCAGGCTCACCGCTTGGGTGGTGTGTTCGTAGGATGCGCCGGAGCCAGCGCCCCATTCGAAGAAGTATTCGGCTTCTGCGCCGCCCTCTGGATCGACCCTGCCGTTGAGCGTGGCCTCGGTTTCCTCCAGGGCGGAGGCCGCGAGCGTACTCACCATCGGCTTCGCGGCCGGCGGAGTCGTGAATGACCGTGGCCCACCGGAGACGATTTCACCGGCGCCGTAGCCCAGGATCAGTTCGAAGTGATATTCCGTATTCGGCGAAAGACCATCTACCGGAAAAGACACCGAATGGCTCGTGAAGTCGGTGGCGCCGAGGTGGGTCGGGGGGCTCGAGTGTTCGGTGACACTCGCGCTTCCGTAGTCGAAGTGATATTCGATTGCGTTGCCTTCAGGTTCGATGTTCCCTTTCAGCATTGCTTCGGTCTGGTTCTCCACGCCGGCCGGGGTCGTGCTGGCCTTGGGGGTCCCTTCGACCACGACTTCATACCTCGTGTAGTTGTCGAACCCGTCGTTGAAGAGGGTCGAGCTTTCGAACTTGTAGGTGCCCGGCGTCGCGAACGTGCACTTTCCTTCCCAGCCCGTCGCCGGTGACGCCGGTGCCACCGGCACCGACGATTCGCACGTCGGTGCGGTGCCGGTCCAGGCGATGTTCGCTTCGGCTTCGGTGTTGTCATCGACAAAGGTGATCGAGCCGCCGCTTGGGATCGTGACCTTCGCGGCCGGCTGACTGGATCCCGGGGTCGCCCAGCACGGCCAGTACGGCTCGACGCAATTCTCGTTGACTTCGAGCCTCGCTTCCGACGGGGCGGCGGCGAGCGCGGGCGGCACGGCCACCCCCGCCGCCAGCAGTGTGGCGAGAGGGAGGAGCAGAAGCATGCGCGGTCTCATCGTGAAGTCATCTTTCTCTCATCATTCGTAATGCCGGAGCATCTGTCTCCGACCGGTGCCGGTCCCCCCGACACTCTTGACCGCGGACTTATCTGCCGCTCACGCATGCAGGGTCACGGCAGTGGTGACGATCGTCGCTTTCCCGTTGATCGGGGTGAGCGTGATCTTCACCTTGAAGGCGAGGTGATGGCGGCCTGCGAGCGCTCGTCTTGCCTGGCCGTCGAGCGCCACCGAGAAGGACCGTCGACCGGCAGCGACCGAGGAACTGGAGAATCGCCCGACCACCTGCGTCGCATGTCCCGCCTTCGCCGGCGATGCGGTGGCGGCGATGAGGTCAACCTCGAGGCGGCCTCCGGCACCGGCCGCCGAAACCTCCACCGAGCCCTTGACGGTGGGACCCCGTTGGCTCGAGCTGATCTTCGGAGTACCGGACAGTGGCGATCCCGAGCGCGGGCCCGATGGGGTGGTTCCCGGGGTCGATGCGGATGGGGTCGATCCCGATGGGGTGGTTCCCGGGGTCGACCCGGACGGGGTGGTTCCCGGGGTCGATCCGCCTTTCGAGCCAACTTCGCCGGTGGTGCCGGTGGCCGAACCTTCGACCACGACTTCATACCTCGTGTAGTTGTCCACCCCGTCGTCGAAGAGGGTCGAGCTTTCGAACTTGTAGGTGCCCGGCGTCGCGAACGTGCACCTTCCTTCCCAGCCCGTCGCCGGTGACGCCGGTGCCACGGGCACCGACGATTCGCACGTCGGTGCGGTGCCGGTCCAGGCGATGTTCGCCGCGGTCTTGTCGTCGGCAAAGGTGATCGAGCCGCCGGCTGCGATCGTGACCTTCGCGGCCGGTTGGCTGGATCCCGGGGTCGCCCAGCACGGCCAGTTCGGCAAGACGCAATTTTCGTTGACTTCGAGCTTCGCTTCGGAAGGGGCGGCGGCGAGCGCGGGCGGCACGGCCACCCCCGCCGCCAGCAGTGTGGCGAGAGGGAGGAGCAGAAGCATGCGTGGTCTCATCGTGAACTGACCTTTCTGGTGCTGGATGTCTATTTGCCAATCGCCGCCGGCGTGCCGCACCCCGACGGTCACCCCCTAGGACTCCGGTGCGTCGGGATCCTTCCCGCCGCCCCCCCAATAGACGGACAGACGACCGAGAAGAGAAGTGTTGCCTGGTGTCTGAACCTTCGGGCCGGCCGTCGCGTAGGCGAGGGTGGGCACCCCCGCCGTCGAAAATGCCGATCCTCGACCCGCAGTCGCTAACACGACACGTAGACCGTCTGTATCGCGCCGCGTGGGCGTTGTGCGGGTCGCGCGAGGACGCCGAGGACCTCGCGCAGGAGACGCTCGCCCGCGTGCTCGCAAAGCCGCGTGAGCTGAGTGGCGACGACGAGTTGTACTACCTGATGCGCGTACTGCGCAACACGTTCTTCACCCACCGTCGCACCGTGAGCCGGCGGCTTGTCACGGTCGCAACGCTCGATGACATCGATGTGGCCGATCGCAGACCGATGGGCCAGCCCGAGCGGGCGCTGGAGATGCAGGAGGTATACGCCGCGATCGCCGGCCTACCGGAGGATCGTCGCCTCGCGCTGGTCGCCGTCGACGTACTCGGCCTCTCCTACCGGGAGACCGCCCGCGCGCTGCGCGTGCGCGAGGCGACGATCACGACCAGACTTTTCCGCGCCCGCGAGCAGGTCGCGAGGCAACTCGCGCCCGGGCCGGACCCGCTCATACCGGCGTCACCGGAACCGGGTTCGGGCGACCGCACGGACGCCGCTCCGCCACTGCACCCGTCGAGCCCGACGATCCGTGTGAATGAAATGTTGCCCAGCGGAGTCTTGTCCTGTAGAGGAACCCCATGACCGAGAGGCCTATCCGAAGAGACGACGGGCAGCGGCGCATCGCCGATCTGGTGCGCTCCGCCTCAGTCGCTGCACCGGCGGATCGGGTCAGTCGGTCCACCAATCCTGCAGCACTTCGCCGTCGCCGTCGTGGCGAGGACCGAACGCGAGCAGCGAGATCCCCTCCGGCCCGGCCTCGAAGCCGCGCTCGACCGCCGGTGAGACCCGGATCGCGTCGAGCTCGACGACGTCGACGATCTCGTCGCCCAGTTTTACCCGCCCGGAGCCGGCGATCACCACGTAGACCTCCTCGGCCTGGTCATGCTTGTGGGCGAACGGCATCCGCTGGTCCGGATTGAGCTTGATGTGCGTGAAGCCGGTCTTCTCGGCGTCGAACGCGTCCTTGGCGAAGCGGACTTCGCCCATCTCGCCGAAGCCGAAGCCCGGAGCCGAGTCATCCACCTCGGTGATGTTCTTGTGCGTGTAGTCAGACATTTGCTCTCCTCCCGTTTGAGTGCCTATTGACGCGTTCCGTAGCCTAGAAGGCGTGACGAAATCAATCGCGCGCGTCTTGTCCAAGTCGCAGATCGACATGCTCGCCGAACACGGCGAGGAACGCACCGCCGAGGTCGGCGACGTCCTCTTCGAAGTCGGCGACGAGACCTACCCGTTCATCGCGATCCGCGAGGGCGAGGCGAAGATCCTCGACGGCTCCGGGCGCGAGATCGTCCGCCACGGGACCTCCGGCTTCCTCGGCGAGATGAACCTGCTCTCCGGCCAGACCGTCTACCTCACCGCGGTCGTCACTGAGCCGATGCGCTACGTCGCGGTCGACCGCGAAACGCTGCGCCAGCTGCTCTTCGACGACGGCGCTCTCTCCGACCTGCTGCTCTCGGCCTTCGTCCACCGCCGCGAACTGCTGCAGATGGAGGGCGTCGGCATGGAGATCGTCGGCCCGGCCCGGCACCACGAGACCCGCGACCTGGTCGAGTTCGCGCGTCGCATGCGCCTCCCCCACTCCTGGCGCGACCCCGACGAGGACCCCGACGCGGCGACGCTGATCGCGGGGATCGACGAGGCGGAGCTGCCGCTGGTGCTGCTGCCGGGCGGCAGCGAGCTGCGCGCGCCGAGCAACGGCGAGCTCTCGCGGGCGCTCGGGATCGGCCTCGAGCTGGCGCCGCGCGAAGAGGTCGACCTGTTGATCGTCGGCGGCGGCCCGGCCGGGCTCGGCGCCGCGGTCTACGGGGCGTCGGAGGGCCTCGACACGCTGGTGGTCGAGAGCAACGTGCTCGGCGGCCAGGCGGGGACCTCGCGGCGGATCGAGAACTACCTCGGCTTCCCGTCCGGGATCAGCGGCACCGAACTGATCAGCCGGGCGATCGTCCAGGCGCGCAAGTTCAGCGCCCGCACGGCGACGCCCTACCAGGCGCTCTCGCTCGAGCCGGGCGGCGATGGCGACCACATCGTCAAGCTCGAGGACGGGCACGAAGTCGCCGCCAAGGCGGTGCTGCTCTCGACCGGCGCCGAATACCGCAAACTCCCGGTCGACAATCTCGAAGAGTACGAGGGCATCAGCGTCTTCTACGCGGCCGGGCCACCCGAGGCGCAACTCTGCGGGGCGGCGCGGGTCGGTGTCGTCGGCGGCGGCAACTCGGCGGCACAGGCGGCCGTCTGGCTGGCGAAAGGCGGCGCCCTGGTGACGCTGCTGCACCGGCGCGCGGACCTCGCGGAGACGATGTCGGCCTACCTGATCGACGAGCTCGACCGCTACGGCGTCGCGGTCCGCGACCGCAGTGAAATCTGCGAGCTGCGCGGCGTCGACGGCCACCTCGACAGCGTCAAATTGACTGACGGCACCGAGCTCCCGTTCCAGTTCCTCTTCCTCTTCCTCGGCGCCTCACCCTGCACCGGTTGGCTCGGCGACCAGATCGCCCGCGACGAGAAGGGCTTCGTCCTGACCGGCGCGGACGCCGGCGCCGAGGGCCTGCTGGAGACGAGCGTCTCCGGCGTCTACGCGGCGGGCGATGTGCGCGCCGGCTCGATCAAGCGCTGCGCGACCGCCGTCGGCGAGGGCGCCACCGTCGTCCGCTTCGTCCACGAGCACATGGAGAAGCTGCGCGAGGAATACCGGCAGGCCGACGCGAGCTCGGCTCCGGGGATCGGCGCCGAACCCGGCCGCGGCTAGGCCGGGACCGGCTCCGCGCCCACCGGCGGGACCCCCGTCGGCGCCGCGCCGTTCTCCCCCGCCCCCTCGACGATCACCCGGCAGGGGCGCCTGGCGAGGATGTAGCGGGTGGTCGGGCCGAGCAGGCGCTCGTCGCTGGGGGCGTGCTCGGTGCTGAGGTAGATCAGGTCGGAGCCGCGCTCCCGCGCCTCGTCGATGATCGCCTTGCCGGGATTGCGGCAGCGCACCAGGTTGACCCGCACCTTGAGGCCGCGGCTGCGGGCAGCGAGGCGCGCCGCCTCGAGCGCGCTCCGCGCTTCCGCCTCGAGCGCGTCGAAGCCGCCGTCGGGCAGGTCGTGTTCCTGCGGGATCCGCAGCACGTAGAAGACATCGACGGTCGCGTCGGGGTCGACCACGACGGCGGCGCGGTGCATCGCGTCGATGTCGATCTCGGGGCCGAAGATCGGCAGCAGCGCCGACTTGTAGGAGACCTCGAGGAAGTCGACCGGGCGGTCGCGGCGGCGCACTTCCGAGATCTCCCGCGGGTCGATTCCCAGCCGCCGCCGGTAGAGCAGGTAGCCGCCGAGGCCGAGGAGGAGCCAGGCGCTGCCGATGATCCGCGCCTCCGGGTGCAGGACGATCACCGAGACGAAGGCGGCGCCGGTGCCGACCGCGCCGATCACCGCCGTCATCGGGATCTCGGCGCCTTTCCAGCGCACATTCCAGGGCGCCTTGTAGGGGCGGTAGCGATCTGGCTCGCGGCGGCGCAAAGCGATGATCGAGAGGTGCGCGATCGTGAACGAGAGCATCGCGCCGAAGCTGTAGAGATTGCCGAGGAAGTTCGTGTTCCCCGGCAGCACGAGCAGGATCGCGATCGCCGAGAAGAAGAGGATCGTGAACCAGGGGGTATGGAACTTCGGGTGCAGGCGAGCGAAGGCGCCGGGAAGCTGCCGGTGCTCGGCGAGTGACCAGGAAAGGCGCGAGACCCCGATCATCCCGGCGTTGGTGGCGATCAGCAGGATCGTCGCCGCGAGCGCGCCGACGTAATAGCGGGCGACCGAGGCGAACGTGCCGTGGAGGTGGAGCGCCGAGACGATCCCCAGCACCGGGTCTTCCGAGTAGGTGCTGCCGAGCGCCGTCACGTAGTGGCCGGCGGCGTCCTGGTGGACGGGCAGCGCCGAGAGGGCGACGACCGAGATCCCGGCGTAGATCCCGAGCACCGCGATCAGCACCAGGTTGACCGCCTTCGGCACCTGCTCGCCGGGGTCGCGCGCCTCCTCCGCCATGTTGGAGACGGTCTCGATCCCGGTGTAGGCGAGCATCGAGATCGAGACGGCGAAGATCAGCTGCGAGAGGCTCGGCGCGGTGCCGAAGTGGACCTGGTTGACGAGCACCGAGGGGTGGAGCACCAGCACCGCCCCGAGCCCGACCAGGGCGACCTGGGTGAAGAGGTCGAGGATCGCGAGGCCGATGTTCAGCTTTGCCGACTCGCCGAGGCCACGGATGTTGACCAGCGCCAGCAGCGCGATCACCGCCGCCCCACCGATCACGTCGCCCGGCGAGTGCCCGAGCGCCGGGAAGAACACCGCCAGGTAGTGGGGGACGAAGAAGGCGCTGATCGCGATCGTGAGGATGTAGTCGAGCGACAGCCCCCATCCGGCGATGAAGGAGACGACCTCGTTGAAGGCGTGGCGGGCGAACGACGACGAGCCGCCCGCCTCGGGGAACATCGCGGCGCCCTCGGCGTACGTCTTCGCGGTGAGCGCGAAGAGCCCACCGGCGAAGAGGAACACCACCGGCGTCAGTCCCAACGCGTGGGCGGCGACCAGCCCGAGCGCGTAGTAGATCGAGGACCCGACGTTGCCGTATGCGGTCGCAAAGAGCCCGGGAACCCCGACCGTTTTCCGCAGTCCTCTCGTCTTCAGCTGGGCCATCGGGGATCGACTCCCGATAGTCGATCCACCCCCGTGAAGACCGCATGAAGATGCCGCCCCCCGGCATCAAGATCTTGTGAAGATCCCCCAAGACAGCTACTACTACTCGCCTACCTCCGGCACCGAGACGGCGACCACCTCGAGCCGCTCTATCCCGGTGAAGTCAGCGGGATTGCAGGTGTGGACGGCCAGACCGTTGGAGATCGCAATGGCGGCAATCATCGCGTCGAACCGGCGCGCCGACACCTTCCGGCCGCCGCCGCGCAGAGAGGCCGCGACCGACGCGAACGCGCGTGCGGCCTCTTGGTCAAAGGGAAGGGCGACGAAGTCAGCCTCGGCCTGCTGGACGTGCGCCTGCCGCCTGGCTCGCTCGTTGTGGTCCCGGGCGACCAGGGGACCGACGGCTAGCTCGGCCAGCGTGATCGCGGTGATCAGTGGCTCGTCCGGGAGGTCGCGTGCATCTGGAAGCCGGCCCAACTGGACCACGGTCGAGGTGTCGAGGATGCCCCGGGACTCCGCGCTCACGAGATCGAGTCCAGCAGGTCGTCGAGATCGCCTCCCACCAGCTCGTCGACGTCGTCCCGCAGTGTGACCGGGTCGACAGGCGGGAGTCGACGCCACCGTTCGAGCAAGGAGTCAGCCGAGAGCGGAGCGCGCAGGGGGTGCAGCACGGCGACCGGTCGGCCGGACCGGATGATCGTTATCTCCTCACCGCGGGCGGCGCGATCGACGACATCGCCACCCTGGTTGCGGAGTTCTCTGATCGTGACCCTTGCCATGTCATCCAATGTATCACGCGTGATACCTGCGGTCATGCTCATGCGACCAACCTCACTTCGACCGTAGGGACAGGGAGGCCGCCGGCGCCGCCGAGCAGGGCCATGATCCGGGCGACGTAGGCGCTGGTCTCGGGGATCGCGGGGACGCAGTGGCAGGCTTCGACCGGGGCGGGGCCGGCGTTGTAGGCGGCGAGGGCCAGCTCGGGGGAGCCGAACTGGTGGATGAGGTCCGACATCAGGTGCGCCTGGGCGTCGATCGCTTCTTCGGGGTTGAACGGGTCCCGCAGGCCATATGAGGCGGCAGTTCCGGGCATAAATTGCGCGATGCCCTCGGCGCCGGCGGGTGACTCGGCGAAGGGATCGAAGTTGCTCTCCGCCATCAACTGCCCGGCGAGCAGTGCGGCGGAGACGTTCCATTTCGCCGCCGCCTGGATCAACGTGTCGCGGAAGCGCGGTGGCACGAAGCTAGGCAGCGTTTCGCCGCCGGGAGGAGCACCGTCCTGGCTCGTCGCGCCGACCGAGTTGCCCGCCTCCGAGCACGGCGCGGGCGGACGGTCGTAACCCATGTGCCAGGCCTCCCAGCTATACCGCTGGACAAAGCCGAAGCGAGTGGCGTTCGCGTCGATCCAGGCGTACGCCGATTCGGGGCCGAGGTCCAACTCGGTCGCGCATCGGTGTAGGGACGTGCCCGGCGGGGCGACCCATTTCGGGTCGGGATGGGCGGCGAAGAGTTCGGCCTGTTCGGCGTCGGAGCGGAAACCGGAGACGACGATCAGGGTGATGCCCGCGCCGGCCGCGGCTGCCGCCATCTTGTCGTAGGCCGCCGCGACATCCGGCCTCATCCCGTGGCCGTCTCGATAGACGAGCGGGCCGCTGTATCCGCCGCCGCTCGCGATCGCCGGGCCTTCGCCGCCGGCGCTCGTCACCGGTGCCGCCGCTTCGGCTTCGGCGCTCGCTTCGACCTCTTGCTGCGCGCCGGAGCCGAGCGCGAGCTTGCCGACGACGACCGCCTTCGCCCGCACCGGCGCGAAGGAAGCGCGGTCGGGGAAGGCGAGGCGAAGGCGGCTCGGATCGACTTCGTTGCCCCGCCCGGAGGCGAGCGCGGCTTCGCGCGCCCGGTCCAGGTAGGTCGCCTTCGCGAGGTGGCTCGGGTTGGGCGAGCCGTTCGGCAGGCGCGGCGGCGAAAGCAGCTCGGGGAGGTCGTCGCGCATCGAGCGGACGGCCGAGATCGCGGCCAGGTCGGCGGCGCGCTGGGCGCGGCCCTTGCCCGTCACCGCGCCGGCGATGGCGACCAACGCGCACGCCGCCGCGATCAGGACGAAGCAACCGCCGAGCGCGAGCACGAGCGCCTGCCCGGACTCGGCGCCAACCCTGACCCGAGCACCACGACCCCCCGGGACGGCGTACTGGGCACCCTGATTCCGAACCTTCCCAAGACCGTCTCCGTAGACCGGGCAACCAATCCCCATGAAGGAGGAGCCCAACCGATGTACTCGATTCGATCCCACAGGGCGACGCAGCCCGGCCGCCGCCGCCGCGCCACCCTCGGCCTCTACGCCGTCGCACTCGCCGCCCTTCTCGCGATGAGCGCGATCGCGGTGCCGACGGCCCTGGCGAAGGGCAGCAAGACCGTCGCCGGTGAGGCGGCCGCCCCCAAGCTCCACAAAACCGTCCTCACCAACACCAAGGGACTCACCCTCTACACCCTGAGCGGCGAGACCAAAGGTAAATTCATCTGCACCACCGCCGAATGCCTCAAAGCCTGGCCGCCGCTGCTGGTCACCCCCGGCACCACGCCGAAGGGGCCGGTCAAGCTGGGCACGGTCAAGAACCCCGAGGGCAAGACCCAGGTCACCTTCAAGGGCATGCCGGTCTACACCTTCGAGGGCGACAGCAAGAAGGGCGAAGCGAACGGCGAAGGGCTGAAGGACGTCGGCGTCTGGCACGCCGTCACCCCCTAGCTCCGCCACCGAGCAACCGCCGCAGCAGCGATTCCGGCAACCCGCCGGAGTCGCTGCCGAGGGCGCCGAAGCCTGCCCGCCGCTCGGCAACCCAGCCGAGTCGCCGCTTCAGCACCGCCACCCGCAGGCCGCGCCCGAGCAGATCGTCGACCGCGAGCGCGACCAACGGTCGTGCCTCATCAAGGTCGGCGCGCAGGAGCGCCGCGTCCGGTCGCGGCGCTCCTGCCGTGTCAAGGAGTGGATGCAGGAGGTCCGGCGCGATGAGGACGACAGCGAGACCGCCGCGGGCGGCGGTAACCGCGATCCCCGCCGCGGCGAGCCCGTCCTCGTCGGCGGTGACCGCCAGGTGACAGACCTCGCCGCGGGCCGCCGGCCGCAGGTTCGGCAGGCGTGCCGCCAGCCGTTCCTCGAGATGGTGGGCGGAGGCCGAGGCGATCAGAGTCGGGCGCGGGACCCGGCCACCGACGTCGATCATGAGCGCCGCCGTCTCGAGCCCCGACCCATGACAGGAGAGCGCCGCCGCGGCGCCGCGGGCGCCCTCCGCCCCGCCGACCGTCGTGACCGCGACCACGGTGCCGTGCCGCGGAGCGACGAAGACACCCTTCGCCTCCGCCGCGCCCCGCCCGCCCAGCACCACCGGCCCGAAGCTGGTCGGCGCCTCGATCGTGCGCCCCGGACCGAAGCCGGTTCGCGGCGCCGCCTCGAACTCACCCCGCTCAGCCGCCGCGGCTTCCCTCGCGACCCTCATGACCCTCGCGGCGCGGTTCATTTGGCCGACCTCGCGCTCGCGCTGCTGGTCACCGCGAGGTGATCGGCGATCGAGGCGAACGGGGACGGCGGGCGCAGCCGGACCGAGACCTCTTCGCCGGACACCGAGACCTTGACATCGTCGGCGGCCCAGCCGGGGAGCGCTTCGCGGGCCGCTTCCGCCGCCGAACCGCCCTCGGCGAGAGCCAGCGCGCCCGCCTCGGCGGCGCCGTCGGCAAGCGTCAGCGCGTAGCCCGCGGCAAGCAGCTGAAGCGAGATGAGCGCCGCGAGGAGGAGCGCAGGGATCGCGGCGACCAGTTCGACGGTCGCCTGGCCATCCTCGGTGCGGAGTGAGCGGCGAGATCGCATCTCAGCCACCGCCCTCCCCCAGTCCACTCCGCGCGCCGACCTTTAGTTCAGGAAGGTCGGGCAGCAGGGTCGGGATCGGGACCCTCACCGCCACGGCGCCGTCGTCGTCTTCGGAGACCTCGGCGCCGTCGCGCATCACCGCCGGCAACGCTTGGCGCGCGGCGGCCTTCGGGTCGTTCCCGACCAAGGCCGCACGCGCGCCGGCCCGCGCGGCCACGCTCGCCGACCAAAGTGCCTGGCCGGCGAGCGCGATCTGGGCCGCCACGGCGAGCGCCAGCAACAGGAAGGGGACGGCCGCGACCAGCTCGATCGAGGCGGTCCCCCTCTCCCCGTGACTCACGTTGTCGGCGCTCTTGGTTGGCACACCGACGACCCTGAAGATGAAATGCGCGCGTGTGGTGCGCGCTTTGGATCAATTCAGTGCCAGTTGTGTGCCAATTGTGGGACGACGGCCCCTCAGCACCACCCGCGGCCCCTCAGTAGGTGCTGGCCTCGGTCCAGACCCGCCAGATGGCGACGACCGAGCCCGCCAGCAGCACGATCCAGAGCAACGTCCCCGTCCCGCTGGACCAGAGCTTGTGGTACCCCGCGACGAGCAGCGCCAGCATCCCGAAGGCGCCGTACAGGATCGCCCGCCGACCGTCGGTCAGCGTCGCCAGCGTCAGCTGGTTCTCCCGCGACAGCACGTAGATGGACCAGGTGATCCCAGCGAGGGAACCCATCCCGATCGCGGTGGTGATGGTGTCGACCGCATTGCCCCCACCCGGGAGAAACGCGACCCCGAGCGCCAGGAGCATGATGATCGCCACATTGCGTGCGGTCTTCACCCCAGGAATCGTACTCGGCCCCGCGCCTCCGCGGCCAAGGACTCCTAGGCGTTCTGTTTGATGACGATGCCCTCAAGGATCTGCGCGGCCTTCTCGGTCGCGTCGATCGCCTCCTCGAGGACCTCGAAGATGTCCTTCCAACGGATCACGACCATCGGGTCGATCGCGTTGGTGAACAGCGAGGCGAGCGCGTTGCGGAAGATCCGGTCGCCGTCGTTCTCGAGCCGGTGAACCTCGATCCAGTGCCGGTCCAGGTCCTTGAACGAGGGCAGCTCTTCGAGCCCAAGGGCCAAGTGCTCGCACGCCCCGACCAGCACCTTGGTCAGCGCCGTCGCCTGTTCCATCGGCGCCTCCACCTGGTAGAGCGCGAGAAAATCCGCCGCCTCCTCGGTGTAGTCGACGATGTCGTCGAGCGCCGTCGCCAGCCCGTACACGTCCTCGCGGTCGATCGGGCTGACCTCGGTCGTGTTCAGCCGCTGGACGATCGAGTGGGTGATTTTGTCCCCCCGGTGCTCGGCCTCGACGATCTGCTCGCCCAGCGTCCCCGAGTCGGGCCAGTCGGCCATCATCTGATCGAGCAGGTTCGCCGTGTGCACGCCGTTTTTCCCCGCCTCGATGAACAGATCGAAGAAAGTCCGATCGTGAGGAAGTGGGGATCGGTGCGGCACCGTCGCCATCCTAATGACGGAAGGGGAATTCGGCATCTCAGCCGACCACTTTGACTTCGGCGGTGGCCAGCTGCTCGGCGGCGCGGGTGGCGGCCCGCTCGCGCAGTTCCGCCTGCACGTCGCGGCGCTCCTCGCCCTCGGCGCGCCGGATCCGCGTCCACTCACCGTCGGCCCCGAGGTCCCAGGAGTTCGCGTTGTCGGAGAAGCAGCGATCCAGCACGTCGATCATTTCGGCCCGCAGCGCGGGGTCTTCGACCGGCGCCACCAACTCGACCCGGTTGTCGAGGTTGCGCGGCATCATGTCGGCGGACCCCATCACGACCCGGGTCTCCTCGCCGCGGCGGAAGGTGTAGACGCGTGAGTGCTCGAGGAAGCGGCCGACGACGGAGACGACCCGGATGTTCTCCGAGACGCCCGGCACGCCCGGCTTCAGGCAGCAGATCCCGCGCACGTTGAGGTCGACCCGCACGCCCGCCTGCGAGGCCCGGTAGAGCGACTGGATGCAGCCCGCGTCGACCAGCGAGTTCATCTTCAGCGCGATCCGCGCCTCTTCGCCCGCTTCGTGCGCAGCGACCGTCGCCTCGATCTCACCGATCAGCTTTTCGCGCATCGTCGTCGGCGAGACCAGCACCTTGCGATAGCTCCCCGGGCGCCCATAGCCGGTGAGGAAGTTGAACATCTCCGCGACATCGGCGCCGATGTCGGGGTCGGCGGTGAACAAGCCGAAGTCGGTGTAGAGGCGCGCCGTTTTGGCGTGGTAGTTGCCGGTCCCGACGTGGACGTACTCGCGCACCTGCTGGCCCTCGCGCCGCGCCACCAGGATCGCCTTCACGTGCGTCTTCAGCCCGGGGATCCCGTAGACGACGTGGACGCCCGCCTCCTCCAGGGCTTTCGCCCAGTGGATGTTGGCCTCCTCGTCGAAGCGCGCCTTCAGCTCCACCATGCAGACCGCCTGCTTGCCGCGTTCGGAGGCGCGGATCAGCGCCGGCACCAGCGGCGAGTCGTCGCTCGTCCGGTACACGGTCTGCTTGATCGCGAGGACGTCGGGGTCTTCGACCGCCTGCTCGACGAAGCGTTCGACCGAGGTCGCGAAGGAGTCGTAGGGATGGTGGACGAGCAGGTCGTTGTGGCGGATCTCACGGAACATGTCCGGCGCCCGACCGTCGTCCCCGCCCTGCAGCCTCGGCTGCGTCACCGGCGTCCAGGGCGAGTAGCGCAGCTCAGCGTGCCCGGGGACGTCGGCGATGTCCTTGAGGTCGGCGAGGTCGAGGAGGCCGTCGATGTCATAGACCTCGCGGTCTTCGAGGCGGAGCGCGCCGATCAGCTCACGGCGTAGCTTCTCGTTCATCCCGGAGGCGATCTCGAGCCGCACGACCTCGCCGAAGCGACGCCGGCGCAGCTCGTCCTGGACCGCCTGCAGGAGGTCGTCGGCCTCGTCGCTCACGGTGAAGTCGGCGTCGCGGGTGACCCGGAAGAAGCCGTAGTCGACGACCTCGGTCCCCGGGAAGAGCGCGTCGAGGTTGGCCGCGATGATCTGCTCGAGCGGCACGAAGGTCCCCTCCTCGCCGACCGGCAGGAAGCGCCCGAGCAGCTCCTTCGGGACCTTGACGCGGGCGACGATCTCGACCCCGCTCTCGGGATCGCGCAGCAGCACAGCGAGGCTCAACGAGAGGTTCGAGATGTAAGGGAAGGGCCGGCCGAGGCCGATCACCAGCGGCGTCAGCGCCGGGAAGACCTGCTCGTGGAAGCGGCGGTGGATCTGCCGCTGCTCCTCCTCGTTGGCGTTGTCGAGCCCGACGATGCGGATCTTCTCGTCCTCCAGCTTCGGCCGCAGTTCGCCGCCGAAGACCGCCTGCAGCCGCCGGTCGAGCTCCAACACCCGCGCCTGGATGCGGTCGATCTGGTCGATCGGGCGCAGGCCGTCGGGCCCGCGGGCGTCGATCCCGGCCTCCATCTGGTCGAAGAGCCCGGCCACCCGCACCATGTAGAACTCGTCCAGGTTCGACGCGTAGATCGAGCAGAAGCGCAGCCGCTCGAGCAGTGGGACGTCGGTGTCCTCGGCCAGCTCGAGCACGCGCCGATTGAACTCCAGCCAGGACAACTCCCGGTTGAAGTACAGGCCGGAGTCGTCAAGGTTGGCTACCGACTGGGACAAGCGACCATCGTACTCGCGAACCGCCAGTCCCTCTTCCATGTCAGGCGACCCGACGGAGCGGTTGCGGCGCGGGACGCGGTGCGTCGGCGGGAATCGAGACGGTGGCGCCGTCGAGCGCGAGGCGATATCCGGCGGCCAATTGACTCATCGAGCGCTCCCAGGAGCGGGCGCGGGCGCCGCGCGCCCCGGCCGAGCCGAGCTTCGTCCGCAGCTCCGGCGAGGCCGCCAGCTGCAGCAGCGAGCCGGCGATGTGGTCGGCGTCGGGGCGGCAGAGCAGCCCGGTGTGGCGGTTCTCGACCAGCGCCGCCGGCCCGCCCTCGGCGATCGCGACGACCGGCAGCCCACTGGCGCCGGCCTCGAGGATCACCTGGCCGTAGGTGTCGGTGACGCTGCAGAAGAGGAAGACGTCGGCGCTCGCGTAGGCGACCGCGAGCTCCTCCCCGCCAAGCCAGCCGAGGAAGGTGGCGGCGTCGCCGAGCCGCGCCCGCAGCTCGTCCTCCTCGGGGCCACCGCCCGCCAGCAGCAGGTGCAGCCGGGGATCTGTGGCGTGGGCGCGGAGGAAGGCGTCGGCGAGCAGGTCGACGCCCTTCTCCTTCGAGAGCCGGCCCGCGTAGAGGATCTTGATCTCGCCCGGGTAGCCGTCGCGGTCGGCCTTCGCCGGGTCGAAGCGCTCGACGTCGACCCCGCGCTCCCAGCGGCCCACCTTGGCGCCGTCGATGCCGAGCTCGGCGAGCGAGCCGTCGGCGGCGGGGCTCGGCGAGAGCACCCGCGCGGGGGTGTTGTAGAAGAGGCCGAGGCCCGCCTTGGCGACTGCCTCGAGCATCGGGTCGGCCCGCAGGCCCGCGTAGGTGGCGAGCTCGGTGTGGTAGCTGGCGAGCAGCGGCACGCCGGTGATCCGGCTGAGCAGGGTCGCCGCGATCCCGGCCGGGCCGGGGGCGGTGACGTGGACGAGGTCGTAGTTGCCTTCGGCCAGCGCCTCGACCAGCTCGGGGACCGCCGGGACGCCCAGCTTCATGCCTTTGTAGAAGGGCAGCTCCAGCTCTGCCGCGGCGGGGAGGCGGCGGTCGACGCCGGGGTCGGTGCCGATCACGTCGACGTCGAAGCCGGGCACGCCGCGCTCGCGGATCTGCTCGATCGTGTGCGTCACCCCGTGCATCGAGCCGATCCCGTCGGCGATCAGGGCGACGCGGCGACGGTCCTCGTCGCGGCTGCGCAGCTTCGCCTTCTCGGCGCCGAGGAAGGCGGTCGAGGGCGCGTAGGGGAAGGCCGGGACGAGCGCCTCGAAGACGCCGTTGGCGGCGGTGCCGAGGTCGCCGCGCTGGAAGGCGGCGAGGCCATCGTCGACGGCGATCCGGAGGCGGCGCTCGTGGCGGCGGCGGGCGCGGCGGTAGAGATCGGCGTGCGAGAAGCCGTCGGCCTGCAGCATCTCGATCAGCTCGCGGCCGCGGACCTCGATCCCGACCCCGGCGAGCCAGGCCTCGAGCAAACACCGGGCGTCCTCGGGGCCGATGTCGGCGGCGACCTTGCCTTCGCGGGCGTCGCCCTCGCGGATCACCCGTTCAGCCATCTTCAAGATCGCGGTCGGGTCGGGGGTCTCACCGGAGACCTCGACGCCGGCGTCGTCGAGGGCGCGGGTGGCGAGCGCCATCGCGGCGTGCGTCCACTTCGCGGCGGAACCTTGTTCGCCCCGCGCTTCGGCCTGGCCGCCGCGCATCAGGGCGAGAAACTCTTCCGGCGTGGCGGCGGTCGGCACCTCGGTCCAGGTGCGGCCGATGTCCACGCCGGCGTGGTCGTCGGAGCCGGCGATCCCGGTGCCGCCGTTGGTGTCGACGTAGACGGCGGCGGGCATGTTCAGCTCCGCGGCGCGCGACCCGTTGCGGACCTCCCAGATCGGGAAGAGCTCGGCCAGCCGGCGCCGGTGGCGCCGTGTGAGCGGCGCCGCGACGGTGAAGAAGGGGTGCGCCAACGCGCACGCGATCTCGTTCTCGTGCAGGTACGCGGCACAGGCCTCGACGGAGCCGGCGTGGGCCTGCAGCCACTCATGATCTCCGGGAGTGATCCCGTAACAGAGGACGTGAACCGCTTGTGGCTCGCCGGCAAAGCGAACGGTCAGCTCCTCGGAGACGAAGGTATCGGCAAGGTGATCGATCTCCAGCGCACCGTCGATGGTGTCGTGATCGGTGATCGTCACGAAGTCCATCCCCCGGCGCTTGGCCAGCTCATAAACCTCCTGCGGCGGCGTCGCGCACTCGGGCAACCCGAGGGACCGCTGGACGCCGAGACGAGAGAGTTGCGAAGCGGTTGAGTGACAGTGCATGTCGGCACGGGAAGTCATCGGTGTCTCCCTTTAGAGGTCATGTCAGTACACCCGCATAGTTCGTCATTTGCAGGCAAATCATGTGAACCACCTGCAAAGGACCCGTGAACTTCGTGTAACCGGTTGGCTCAAGGATGAGCGTGCGAAACGGGAGTCCTCATGGACCCCCTCTCTCACGAACGGCGTGGAGGTTCGTTCGGGGGTCCATGAGGACTCCCCCCGAGCCCGCTCCCCGGCGTCGCTCTCAGGGACCAGCCGTTGCGGTGTGCGAAAGCCGTGCGATGCACGGATAACGGACACCGCAAGCCGCGCGCCGCTCGCGCGGTTGGAAAGACTCGGCATACGAGGAAAACCAAGCGCGCGCGAGATCGGCGCCTATCCCGCGCTGCGCTGTGGGAAATGTGCGCCATACCTGCATAACCCACAGCGCAAGCAAGGTCCGCAAGCGTCCTTCGGCTGCGGAGCAAAGGGCGGCGGTGTGCCCCTCCGAATGAAGCTCAGGACCCCGGCTTGAGCCCTTGCGGCCGTCCCAGCTGCGCGACGGCTTCAGGCGGAGGGGCACATCGCCGCCCTCCTCGGCCAGCCCGAACCTTCGCTAGGCAGCGAGGCGCGCCGGGGCGCTGCCGTTGGCACTGGCGCCGCCGGCGAAGAGGTCGAGGATGACGCCCTCGCGGAGGCCGCCCTTGCCGATCTGGAGGGGCTGGCCGAGCAGCTCGGAGACCTTCTCGAGGAGGAGGACGCCGGTGGTGAGGATGCGGACGCGGCGGGGGTCGAGCTCGAAGCGCCGGGCGACCTCGGTCGACGATTCGGTCGAGAGGATGCGGATGCCGCGCTCGAGCGTCTCGTACTCGAGCACCGCGCCGACGAGGCGGCGGAGGCTGGTCGCCGAGCCACCGACCGCGACCGCCTGGGCGGGATGGGGGATGACGACGCCGTCGAAGAATTCCTCGATGTGGTCACGGACGCGGCGGATTTCCGCGGCCGAGGGCGGGTCGCCTTCGACCAGCGCGTCGGCGAGCGTGCCGGAGCCGATGTTCCAGGAGCGGACCTGGTCGACCCCGTCGGCGACGCTGCCGAGGATCACCTCGGTCGAGCCACCGCCGATGTCGACGACGCCGATCGGCCCGTCGACCGGGTGGCCGAGCGCCTTGGTCGCGCCGATGAAGGAGAGCCTCCCCTCCTCCTCGCCACTCAAGACCTCGACCTCGACCCCGGCGGCAGCCGAGATCGCCGCCGCCACTTCCGGCCCGTTGGTCGCCTCGCGCACCGCCGCCGTCGCCACCGCGCGGATCTCGATCGCGCCGAGCTCCTGCGCCAGGCGCACCTGGGTCGCGACAAGCTCACCGACCTCGTCGACCTTCGCCGCTGTGATCGCGCCGTCGGCGTCGACCGCCTTTGAGATGCGCGTGTAGGCGCGCTGCTCCATCACCTTCTTGAGTTGACCATCGATCAACTCCGCAACCAGGACGCGGGTCGTGTTGGAGCCGATATCGATCGCTGCACAGAGCATCTGGGCCTGGGACACATCTTCCCAGGCCGGGCGGATCTCAAGCTTGCGAACCGTGGCCCGCGGCCTAGGAGCTGGGATGCGACGCGTCCTCGAACTCGCGGAACAGCCCGGTCACCACGAAGGCGACCTGCTCGCCGATGTCGACGGAGTTGTCGGCGATCCGCTCGATCGCCCGCGCGGCGAGCAGCATCGTCATCGCCCATTCGCGTTTGTCGGCGTCGTCGCCGATCGCCAGCGCCAGCCGGAAGCAGTCGCGGTTCAGCTCGTCGACGACGTCGTCACGGACGACCAGATCGCGCGCCATCTCGACGTTGCGCTCTTCGAAGGCCCGCTTCGCCTGCATGATCAGCGACTTGGTGTGCGTCCCCATCGTCAGGATCAGCTTCACCATCTCCCCGTCGGCGGGCGGCTCATGCCCCGTCATCGGGATCACCTTGCAGATGTTCACGCACTGGTCGCCCATCCGCTCGATGTTCTTCAGCACGTGGAGCAGCGCCGAGATCAGTCGCAGGTCCGTCGCCACCGGCGATTGCGTCGCCAGCAGCGTGATCAGCGCCTGGTGCACCTCGAGGTAGCGCCCGTCGATCCGATCGTCATCGGCGACGACGATCTGCGCCAGCTCGATGTCCTGGTGCTCGAGCGCCTCCAGCGTCCGCGTCAGCGCCGCGCTGACCAGGTCGAGGCCGCCCAGCGCGCTCGCTTCGAGCGCCTCCAATTCTTCCCCGTATCCGATCCGGATCCCTGGCATCGCCCAGCCCCGCTACCCGAAGCGACCGGAGACGTAGTCCTCGGTCTCTTTCTTCTGCGGTTTGGTGAAGATCTCGTCGGTCGCGCCGATCTCCACCAGGTGCCCCGGCTTGCCCGATTCATCAAGGTTGAAGAAGGCCGTGTTGTCGGACGCCCGCGCCGCCTGCTGCATGTTGTGGGTGACGATCGCGATCGTGTATTCCTTCTTCAGCTCGCCGATCAGGTCCTCGATCGCCAGCGTGGCGACCGGGTCGAGCGCCGAGCAGGGCTCGTCCATCAGCAGGACCTCGGGGCTGACCGCGGTCGCCCGGGCGATGCAGAGCCGCTGCTGCTGGCCGCCGGAGAGGCTCGAGCCGGGCCGCTGTAGCCGGTCTTTGACCTCGTCCCAAAGGTGCGCCCCGCGCAGGCTCCTCTCGACGATCGCGTCCCTGTCGGACTTCGAGACCTTGCCCGCGTTGAAGTTGAGCCCGGCGGCGACGTTGTCGTAGATCGACATCGTCGGGAACGGGTTCGGCTGCTGGAAGACCATTCCGATCAGCCCGCGCACCGCGACCGGGTCGACTCCGCCGGCGTAGATGTCCTCGCCGTCGAGTTCGATGTCGCCCTTGACGCTCGCCCCCGGGGTCAGCTCGTGCATCCGGTTGAGCGAGCGCAGGAAGGTCGTCTTGCCGCAGCCCGAGGAGCCGATCAGCGCCGTCACCTTGTTCGGCTCGATCGTCATGCTGACGTTTTCCACCGCGTGGAAGTCGCCGTAGAAGAGGTTCACTTCCTTCGCCACGAGCGTCTTGGCCCGGCGGCGGTCGGGGGTGTCTCCCCCGCTGGCGGCCTGGCTCGAGGTCTGGGTCACAGGGCCGGTCGGCGACATCGTGCTACGCCCCTCCTCGGTCGCGGGTTTGGCCTTGTCGGTCTCAAGTTTGGTCGAGGACCCGAACATATTTCTGAGCTTCCTTCCCTCCACGTCAACGATTCTCCGGTTTGTAGCGGCGATAGACAAGGCGGGCGGCCACATTGAGGATCATGACGATGACGATGAGCGTCAACGCCGCCGCCCAGGCCCGGTCGTAGGCCGCCTGTTTCATCACGCCGGGCGATCGGTACTGGTCGTAGGCGTAGACCGCGAGGTTCTGCATGCGGCCCTGGAAAGGATTGGCGTTCAGCGAGTCGACCACACCGGTGGTGACCAGGAGCGGCGCCGTCTCGCCGATGATCCGCGCCGTCGCCAGCATCACTCCCGTGACCAGCCCGGCGAAGGCGGTCGGCAGGACCACTTTGGTGACCACCTTCCACTTCGGCGTGCCGAGCGCGAAGGCGGCCTCGCGGAGGTGGTCGGGAACGATCTTCAGCACCTCCTCGGCGGAGCGGATGACGATCGGGATCATCAGCACCGAGAGCGCGATCGACCCCATGATCCCGAGCTGGATGCTGGGGCCGAAGAAGAGCTCGAAGAGCGCGTAGGCGAAGAGGCCGGCGACGATCGAGGGGATGCCGGTCATCACGTCGACGAAGAAGGTGAGCGCCCGCCGCAGCGGCCCGTTCCCGTACTCGTTCATGTAGATCGCCGCCATGATCCCGATCGGCACCGAGATGACGACGGCGCATGCGGTGATCAGCAGGGTGCCGACGATCGCGTGCTCGGCGCCGCCGCCACTGACGGCGCCGCGGCTGGTGGTGGTGAAGAAGTCCCAGCTGATGCCGCGGGCGCCGCGCTTGATCACTTCGTAGAGCAGCGAGATCAGCGGCGCCATCGCGGCGCCGAAGGCGGCGACGATCGCCATCGTGACGGCGCGGTCCTTGGCCCGGCGGCGGCCCTCGACGGCGCGCGACCAGGCGTAGATCGCGAGCACCGAGACGAGCGCCCCGAACACCAGCATCAGCGCGATCGTGAACCAGCCGAGAGCCGCCAGCACCGCGGCACAGAAGACCAGCGAGCCGACGAAAGCGCCGTAGGCCGCCCAACTCGGCAGCGTCCCGCCACCGCCTTCCTGGGAGAAGATCGAGCGCTGCGGTGCGCCGGCGAGACCGCTGTCGGGGGGAGGCGTCATCTACCTCACTTCCGAGCGGGCGATGATCCAGCGGGCGAAGAAGTTGGTCGCCAGGGTGATCACGAAGAGGACCAGGCCGGTGGCGATCAGCAGGTTGATCGCCAGGCCCGAGGACTCGGGGAAGTTGAGGGCGATGTTGGCGGCGATCGTCGAGGGGTTCGCCTGGCTGATCAGGTTGAAGCTGACCCCGCCGGAGACCGAGAGGATGATCGCGACGGCCATCGTCTCGCCGAGCGCTCGGCCGAGGCCGAGCATCGCCCCGGAGATCACCGAGGAGCGCCCGAACGGCAGCACCGTGGTGCGGATCATCTCCCAGCGGGTGGCGCCGAGCGCCTGCGCGCCTTCCGTCAGTTTGCGCGGCGTCTGCGAGAAGACCTCGCGGGCGACGGCGGAGATGATCGGCAGGATCATCACCGCGAGGACCATCCCGACGACCAGCATCGTGCGGCCGGTGATCGAGGCGGGCCCTTCGAAGATCGGGATGAAGCCGAGCTTTTCTTCCAGCCATTTCATCGCCGGGACGGCGGCCGGGCCGAGGACGAAGATGCCCCAGAGGCCGTAGATGATGCTCGGGATCGCGGCCAGCAGGTCGACCAGGAAGCCGAGCAGCATCGCGATCCGCGGCGGCGCGATGTGGGTGATGAAGAGCGCCACGGCGACCGCCAACGGCACCGCGATCACCATCGCCAGCACGCCGGCGAGCGCGGTGCCGAAGGCCAGCGGCGCGACGTAGCTGAGGAAGCTTTCGCCCCCCGGCAGTTCCGACGACGACGCGGTCAGCGCCGGGAACCCCTCGGTGACGAGGAAGACGGCGACCCCGGCGAGCAGCGCCAGGATCGTCACCGCGGCGATCACCGCGGCGTTGCTGAAGATCCGGTCGCCAC
>JAOPZF010000004.1 GCA_025964255.1 Solirubrobacterales bacterium
ATCTCTCCAATGAGGCCTTCCCCTACATGTCGCTGCAGGAGATCACGATCGGCGACGTTCCTGTCCGCGCGCTGCGCGTCACCTACGTCGGCGAGCTCGGCTGGGAGCTCTACTGCCCGACCGAGTACGGGCTGGGGCTGTGGCGGGCGATCTGGGAGGCGGGCCAGGAGCACGGCATCGTCGCCGGCGGCTACCGGGCGATCGACTCGATGCGTCTGGAGAAGGGCTACCGCGTCTGGGGCGCCGACATCACCCCCGACGAGTCGCCCGAGGAAGGCGGCGTCGGCTTCTGCGTGAAGCTCGACAAGGGCGAGTTCGTCGGCCGCGAGGCGCTCGTCGCCGCGGCCGAGGACGGCCCGCGCTACCGACTCGCCTGCATCGTCCTCGACGACCCGCGGCGGGTCGCGCTCGGCAACGAGCCGGTGCGGGTCGACGCCGACGTGGTCGGCCGGGTCACCAGCGGTGGCTACGGCTACACGGTCGAGCGCTCGATCGCCTACGCCTACCTGCCCGCCTCACTCGCGGCGCCGGGGACCGCGGTCGCGATCGAGATCTTCGGCCGCTGGGTCGACTGCGAGATCGCCGCCGAGCCCTTGTTTGATCAGGCGGGGGAGCGGATCAGGTCCTGAGCCCGCGCCGGGAGCAGGCCGGCGAGGATGTGCTCGGTGCCCTCGGTGTGCTCGCGGATCAGGCCGACCGCGCGCGGTCCGTCTTCGCGGCGCAGCGCCTTGACGATCTTCGCGTGCCCCTCGTTGGAGCGGGCGAGCACCTCGGGCGGATGCGGGATCAGCGCGATCAGGTCGGTCATCTGCGCCTGTACGTCGGTCATCGCGGCGACCAGGCGCGGCGACCCCGCCGCCTCGGCGAGGCCGATGTGGAAGCGCAGGTCGGTACGGCGGTACTCCTCAAAGTCCTCGGTCTGCGCCGACATCGCCTCGATCAGCTGGTCGAGGCGATCGAGCCGCGGCGGCCGGGCGCGCTCGGCGGCGAGCAGCACCGCGCCCGCCTCGATCGCGACGCGCTGGTCGAGCACCTCCCAGGCGCCGACGTCGAGCGGCTCGCCGATCGGGTCGACCAGTGGCGGCTCGGCGGCGACGAAGGTGCCGCCGGAGCGGCCGCGGAGGCTGATCAGGTGGCCGCTCTGGACCAGCGTGGTGAGCGCCTGGCGCAGGGTCGAGCGGGAGATGCGCAGCTGCTTGGCTAGCTCCCGCTCCGGCGGCAGCCGGCTGCCCGGGGAGAGGAGACCAAGCCGGATCGCCGTGCCCAGTCGCTCCACCGTCTCCTCGAAGGTGGACGGCGGCTGGACCGGCATGAAGACCGCCTCGAGGGCGGCGTCCTGCTCCATGGAGGAACCGTACTCCCGCCGCTCTGCGGGCGCTTTACTCGAGGACGACGTGGACCTGGTCGGGCGAGGGCGCGTCGGTCGTCTTCCACTTGCCGAGCGCCATGTAGAGAGCCGGGATAAACGCGATCGCGAGCAGGACCAGGGCCCAGACGAAGGTCGAGGCGAAAGAGGCGGCGAGGCCGCTGCTCGCCGACGCCTGCTGGGCGGGGCTCATACTCTGGAGCGACTCGAGGCCGCCGCTCCCGGCGGAGCCGAGGTGGCTGGTGATCTCCGACGCGAGGATCACCGAGAGGATCGCGGTGCCGATCGAGGCGCCGCCCTGGCGGATGATGTTCATCGCGGTCGAGGTGCGGGCGATCGCCGCCGCGGGCACGGCCTGCATCGCCGCGGTCATCGTCGGCATCATCGCCAGCCCCATCCCCAGGCCGAGGACGAAGCTGAAGCTGCAGAGCAGGACGTAGGAAGTGTGGTCGGTGACGAACGCGAAGGGCGCGATCCCGATCACCAGCAGCGGGATGCCGCAGGCAGGAAGTCGATTCGGCCCGAAGCGGTCGGTGAGTTTGCCCGCCAACGGCATCGTGATCATCGCGCCGATCCCCTGCGGGGCGAGCAGCAGGCCCGATTCGAGCGCCGAGGCGCCGCGCACCGTCTGGTAGTAGAGCGGGACCAGGAGCAGGGCGCCGAAGAAGGCGATCGCGAAGAGCAGGAAGGTGCCCGCCGCCGCGCCGGCCCTGGTCTGGGTGAAGGTGCGGATGTCGATCAACGCGCCCTCCGACTTGTGCCAGCTGTGCCAGAAGAAGGTGGCGATCAGCGTCAGGCCTACCACGATCGGGGCCCAGGCCTTGAGGTCACCGAAGCCGCCGTTGGCCGACTCGGCGAGGCCGAAGATTGCCAGGGTCAGGCCGGGTGAGAGCAACGCCATACCGACCCAGTCGAGACGGTGGGACGGTTCCGGCTGGTCGCGGTCGAGCTTGAGCCAGGCGAGGACGATCCCCACCACGCCGATCGGGATGTTGATCAGGAAGATCCAGCGCCAGGAGACGTCATCGACCAGCCAACCGCCAAGGATCGGGCCGACGATCGGCGCGATCAGCATCGGCACGCCGAGGATCCCCATCACGCGGCCCATCCGATGGGGCCCTGCCTTCTTGGTCATGATCGTCATGACCGCGGGCATGATCATGCCGCCGCCGATCCCCTGTAAGACGCGGAAGGCGATCAGCGAATCGGCGCTCCAGGCCACCGCGCAGAGGGCGGAGCCGAGCATGAAGAAGGCGAGCGAGAAGAGGTAGATACGCTTGGTGCCGAAGCGGTCGGCGGCCCAGCCGGACGCCGGGATCACCGCGGCGAGCGACAGCGTGTAGCCGGTGACGACCCACTGGATCGTCGTCAGCGAAGCGTTGAAGTCGATCGCCAGGCGGTCGATCGCGACGTTGACGATCGTCGTGTCGAGGATCGACATGACCGCGCCGATGATCACCACCGCGGCGACGACCATCGTCTCGCGGTCGAGGGCGTTGGGATCTACGGGGGTGGCGTCAGCGCCTGGGGACTGGCTCATGCCGTACACCGTATCAAAGGCCCGTACGCCGTATCGGGTCGTTATGCTTTCCCCATGGCAAGCGACATCGACACCGTCTGGGCACGCGACGCCGAGCAGGCGGCGGGCCCCCAGCCGCTCTCGCGCGAGGCGATCGTCGCCGCCGCGATCGAGATCGCCGACACCGAGGGGCTCGAGGCGGTCTCGATCAGGAAGATCGCCACGAAGCTTGAAACGCGCCCGATGAGCCTCTACTCACACATCGAGCGCAAGGGCGACCTGATCGACCTGATGGTCGACGAGGTGATGGGCGGTGCCGTCCTCCCCGAGCCGCTGCCCGAGGACTGGCGCGAGGCGCTCCGCGAGATCGCCCAGCGCACCCGCGAGTCGACCCGGGCCCATCCTTGGATGATCGCCGCCGCCTTCCGCCGTCCCTTCATCGGCCCCAACGCGCTGCGCCACTTCGACCAGTCGCTCGGCGCGGTCGCCTCGCTGCCGCTGCCGCCCGAGCGCAAACGCGCCGTCCTCCTCGCGGTCGACACCTACACGCTCGGCTTCGTCCGCTGGGAGGTGATCTCGAAGGCCCGCCACGGCGAGGGCGAGGGACACGACCCAAGCTGCGCGGCCGTCCCGACCGACGGCCCGAGCGCCGCGGAGATCGACGCCTACGTCGCCGCCCAGGCGGCGAGCGGCAAGTACCCCCACCTGGCCGAGCTCGGCGGCAAGGAGAAGATGAGCCTCGGGGTCAAGGCCGAGGCGTTCGAGGCAGGCCTCGACTGGCTGTTGGCCGGCATCGAGGCCGAGGTCGGCGACGCGGGCGGCGGCGAGTCGGCGTAGGGCTCAGCCGGGCTGCCGTTTCTCCCATTCCTCGAAACGGTCGACCAACTTCATGATCGCTTCGGTCTGCGCGTTGACCGCCGCCTTCAGTTCGGCCAGCTCTTCACCGACGTAGACCAGCGTCGCGTTCAAGTTCGCATAGGTCTTCTCCATCCGGAGCAGGATCTCGCGGTTGAAGAGCCGCGTCTCCGCGAGCTCGCGGTCGTAGTCGGACCGCAACCCGTCCGACTTCTCCTGAAGCTCTCCCCATCGCCTATCCGCTTCCTCGCGTCGGCGGTCCATCTCTGCCCAGAACCGCGTCACGTCCTCGCGGTGGATCTCCCACTTGCTTTTCCAGAGGCCTAGCGGCATGCACCTAGTGTGGCGCTGAAATTCACAACATTGGTGCGCGGAAAGTAATTCTTCAGAGCCGTCTGTGTGCCAACTGTGTGACGCAGACGTCAGCTGACCAGGGCGCCCGCGACCAGCAGAGCGGTGCCGATGACGCCGACCGCGGCGCCGCCGGTCAGCAGCCAACGGCGGTGGGCGATGATCGAGACGGTCGAGAGGACGATGCCGACCTCGAGCCCGACCTCGGCCAGCTCGAACAGCAGGTGTTTGTCGTTGTAATGGTCGACGTGCTGTTCGTCGTGATGGATCTCCTCGGTAAGCGCTTGGTCGGCGGGGACCAGCTCTTTGGCGATGCGGTGCTCGTGCGCCGCCGCCGCCTTCGCCGCTACGGCCTCGTCGCGAGGGCCGTCGGCGAGCACTTCGAGCATCTGTTTGTTGCCACCGGCGACGTCGATCTTCAGCTGGTTGCTCTCCAGGCGCGAGGAAGTGTCGGCGCGGTGCGTCTCGCCGGTGATCACCTCCTTGACCGCCTCGTTGGAGAGGAAGGTGGCGACGGCGAGGAGCGCCGCCATCACCGCGACGACCAGGGCCGCCTGGCGGGCGAAGCCGGGCGTGTCGAGCTCACCGCTGGTTCGGTGTCCATGCTCGAACCGCTCGACCGATCGGTGGGCTTCCATCGATCGGGGAATCTATTTGTAGGCCACGACGCCCTGCGGCGTGCTCAGCCCTGGCCGGCACCCGCCGCCCAGCCGCTCCAGCGGTCAACCTCGACGGCGAGGACCTCGCCCGCGTCGCGCTGGGCCGGGTAGCACTCGCGCAGGAGCTCCACCGCACGGTGCGCCTCCGGGTCCTCGGAGTCGATCACCCGACCGCGGCCGTCGGCGCGGACCCACCAGAGCGCCGCCCAATCGGCCTCGTCCCAGTGGTCGACGAGCAGCGAGACGGCCGGGTTCTCGCGCACGTTGGCGAGCCGGCGGAGCGCCCGCGTCCGCTTCGGTTTGGCGTCGACGGCGCTGTAGATCGTTTCCCCGGCGACGACGAAGGCGACCGGCACGAGGTGGGGACGGCCCGCGCCGTCGGCGGTGGCGAGGCGGGCTACCCGGGCGGCGGCGAAGCGGGCGCGCGCCTCGGCCGGGGTCACGAGTCGGCCGGGCTCAAGCCTCGCCGGTAAATTCGGCGATCGCCTTTTCGACCTGCTCGAGCGCCGGCTCGATCACGCTGTAGCCGCCGCTCGGCAACCACCAGGAGATCCGGCGCGTGCCGGCTTCGGCGAGCTCCTGGATCACCTTCGGATCGGTGGGCGGTCCCATCACCATGAAGTCGATAGGGCGCTCGGCGCGGGCTTTCAGTTCGGCACCGCGCCCGAGGATGTCGGGCGTCCAGTTCGGGAACCAGGCGTCGCCGAAGGCGAGCACGCGGTCGATCACGGTCGGGCCGAGACCGCCGACCAGCACCGGCGGGTGCGGCCGCTGGACCGGCTTCGGCTCGCAGAAGATGCGGTCGAAGTTGACGAACTCGCCGTGGAAGGTCGCCTCCTGCTCGGTCCAGATCGTCTTCACCGCTTCGACCCGCTCGGCGAAAAGCCGCATCCGGGTGCGCGGGTCGGTGCCGTGGTTCGACATCTCCTCGCGGTTCCAGCCGGCGCCGACGCCGAACTCGAAGCGCCCGCCGGAGAGCACGTCGATCGAGGCGGTCTCTTTGGCGGTGATGATCGGGTCGCGCTGGATCACCAGGGCGATGCCGCTTCCGACCCGCAGGCGCGTGGTCGCCAGGGCCGCCGCGGTCAGCGCGACGAAGAGGTCGAGCGTCG
Organism: Solirubrobacterales bacterium; assembly: GCA_025964255.1. Taxonomy (GTDB): domain Bacteria; phylum Actinomycetota; class Thermoleophilia; order Solirubrobacterales; family 70-9; genus VAYN01. The sequence continues at coordinate 5,863 of JAOPZF010000004.1, forward strand.
CGGTGTACTTGCGGGGCAGGTCGCCGCCGCCGGGATAAGGAGACTCGCGGCTGGCCGGGATGTGGGTGTGCTCGGCGAAAACCAGCGACTCGAAGCCGCGCTCCTCGATGAAGGCCGCAAGCTCACCGGGGCCGACCGCGTCGGAAGTTGGGAAATATCCGATTCCGAAGTCCATGGCGCTTATCTTTAGCAACGTGAGCGCGTCGGCACGGACGATCGTGTTCTTCCCGGAGGGGGCGTTCGGCCCGACCAACAACTGCGTCGGCATCGGCGACGTGCTGCGAGGGCGCGGCCACCGGGTCGTCTTCATCGTCGAGGAGTCATTCGCCGGGACGCTCGAGGCGCAGGGCTTCGAGGAGCGGACGATGCGCTTGACTCCGCCGCCGGAGACCGAGGAAGCGCCCGGGCAGTTCTGGAAGGACTTCATCCGCGACACCGCGCCGGTCTTCCGCAGGCCGACGATCGAGCAGCTCGGCGAGTTCATCGCGCCGACCTTCCAGGCGCTGATCGACGGTGCCAAGTACGTCGACGTGCGGCTGACCGAGATCATCGGGGAGCTCGAGCCCGACCTCGTGGTCGAGGACAACGTGGTCAGCTTCCCGGCGCTCTTCGCCAGCGGCCGGCCGTGGGCGCGGATCGACTCCTGCAACCCGCTGGAGATCAAGAACCCCGACCTGCCGCCGGTCTTCTCCGGGCTGCCGAGCGAGGATCGCTCCGGCTGGGCCGAGTTCTGGGACGCCTACCGCGCGGCGCACGACGTGATGCACGCCGACTTCGACGAGTTCTGCCGCGAGCGGGGCGCCTCGCCCCTCCCCCGCGACGACTTCATCCATGCCAGCCCGACGCTGAACCTCTACCTCTATCCGGAGGAGGTCGACTACCCGCGGCGCGCCCCGCTGGGGCCGACCTGGCACAACCTCGAGGCGAGCGTGCGGGCGACCGATCCGGACTGGCGGCTACCCGAGGAGCTCGCCGGTGGCGATGAGCCGCTCGTCTACCTCAGCCTCGGCAGCCTCGGCTCGGCCGACGTCGAGCTGATGCGCACCTTGGTGGCGGAGCTCGCCGAGGCGCCCTACCGCTTCATCGTCTCCAAGGGCCCGCAGGCGAGCGAGTTCGACCTCGCTCCCAATATGGTCGGAGCGGAGTTCCTCCCCCAGACCTCGGTCCTCCCCCAGGTCGACCTGGTGATCACCCACGGCGGCAACAACACCGTCACCGAGTCGCTCTTCTTCGGCAAGCCGATGGTCCTCCTCCCGATCTTCTGGGACCAACACGACAACGCCCAGCGCCTCGACGAGACCGGCTTCGGCCTCCGCGTCGACACCTACGCCCACGACCCCGCCGACCTACTCACCGCGATCGCCCGGCTGCTCGAAGACGGCGCCCTCGCCGACCGCCTTGCCCAGACCTCCCGCCGCCTCCAGTCCGCCCGCGGCACCGAGCTCGCCGCAACCCTGATCGAACGCGCCGCCCGCCCCACAGGCTGAGTGTCGATTAGTTTCGGGCTCGTTCGTCGTCTTGGTTGAAAGCGGCGAGATGGGCTCGTCCGTACGACCGACAGGAGGGCACCATGGGGAAGATCGTGGCTACGGAGTTCATCTCGCTCGATGGGGTGATCGAGGATCCGGGGGGTTCGGAGGACTTTGCCCACGGTGGGTGGACGTTCGAGATCGATCGCGGCGAGGAGGGTGACGGGTTCAAGCTCGGCGAGCTCGAGGAGGCCGAGGCGCAGCTGCTCGGTCGGGTCACCTACGAAGGCTTCGCCGACGCCTGGCCGGAGCGTGAAGGCGATCCCGACATGGGCGGCTTCGCCAAGAAGATGAACACGATGCCGAAGTACGTCTACTCGACCACGCTCGGGACGGCCGACTGGAACAACACCAAGGTCCTCTCCGGTGACTTCGCTGCCGACATCGCCGCGGCGAGAGACGAGGTCGACGGCGTCATCCTCGTCGCCGGCTCGGCCCAGCTCGTCCAGGGCCTGATCGCGAACGACCTCCTCGACGAGCTCCGCCTGATGGTCTTCCCGGTCACCCTCGGCGGTGGCAAGCGCCTCTTCGCCGATGACGGCCGCAAGGTGCCGCTGAAGCTGACCGACGCCCGCACGGTCGGAGCCGGCATCCAGCTGCTCACCTACGACCGCGGTTGAGGCGCCCGCACCCTGGAACGCCTTCGGACGTCCGGCCTCAGCGGCCGGTCTGTTCGAAGGTGTGCGGGTACTGCGTCTTTTCGCCGGTGCCGTAGATCGACTTGAAGCTTTCCTGCTGCTTGCAGGCGGGGGCGTGGGCACCTGCGCTGCCGCCCGTGCTGTTGAAGGCAAATTCGTTGATCCGCGCCAACAGTTCTTCGGATTCCTTCTGACGTTCTTCCGGCGTCAGCTGGATCGTTTCTTCTTTGTTGGTTTCGGCGTTGTATTTGAGCAGTTGCGCCGGGGTCCGTTCGAGGAAGGCTTCGCTGCTCGCGGTGCCAGGGTCGAGCGTCGCCGACGCACCGCTGCTGCACTGACGCGTGTCATAGCCCGGCAGGGCGCCCTTGCCGAGCAGACCGGCCCAACCGGGCGGGCCGTAGGGGCTGTTGCGATTCGAGGTCAAGCGGCTCGGATAGGTCGACAAGGTTTCGCTCAGGATCGGACCGATCACCCGGAGGTAGTGGAACTTTTCACCCAGCTTATTTTCCTTGGCGGTGGTGGCGTGGAAGGAGGCCGCGAGGTTGCCGAGCGTCGCCGCGAACTCGCGCTTGTAGAGGCCGAGGCCGGTGACCACCGGGTCGAGGTTGCGCACGAACGGTTCGCTCGCCCGCAGCAGCGGCGGGAAATCGTCGCGGAAGAGCTTGCGCAGTGCCGGGAAGCCGGTCGGCGCCTCTTTCTCGACCGCGGGGAGCGCTTCGAACAGCTTCTTCGCTTCCGGCGCCAGTTCGCCGAACTTGACCAGGGTCGGCGACAGTTCTTCGGCCACCGGCACCAACTGCTTGGAGAGCGGGTCGGCGTTGACGGCGAAGCCGCGCAGGCGATCGATGGTGAGGCGCGACTCGTCCTGGAAGGTCGGGAAGGCGCGGAACAGCGCTTCGATGTCTTCGTTCCGGTCGCCCGTGGTCGTGAAGAGCTCGTTCGAGCTGCGGATCAGGTTCGCCAGTTCGCCTTCGCGGCCGCGCAGCGCTTCGAAGGTCTTGGTGCCGTTGGAGAAGAGTTTCGAGACGGCGAGCTTCTGGCTGTTGAGGACGCGAAAGAGGTTTTCGAATTCGGTGAAGGTCGGGTCGAAGTTGCCGATCGCGTAGGAGAGGTTCTGCCCCTGCCCTTCGATCGCCACCGCCGCTTCCTGCATCCACGACTGGAAGGCCGCTCGCGTCTTCGGGTCGAATGCCTGGAAGATCTCATCGAGCTGCACCGATTCGGTGACCTGCGCCGTCGGCAGCGTGCTGTCTTCGGGCAGCGTCGCTTCGTTCTTGTTGCCCGGACTCAGTTCGACGTAGGTCTCCCCCAACAGCGTCTTCGTCCGCAGCATCGCCCGCGTCTTCTGCGGCAGCGGCGCGTACTTGTCGTCGATGTTCAGGAGCGCCACCGCTTCCTTGCCTCCCGGCCCCAGTTCGATGCTTTCAACTTTGCCGACGTCGACGCCGGAGATCCGCACATCCGACTGTTCGGCCAGCTGCGAGGCCTCGGTGAAGGGCACCTTGACCTGGTAGCTCTTCGCTTTGAACGGGGTCGAGCCGCCGAAGGTGACCCAGAGAAAGAGCAGGATGCCGAAGCAGGCCAGCGCGAAGGCGGTGATCACGGCGAGCTGCACGGTGCTGGGGGCGCGCTTGCTCATTCGGCCTTTTCTTCGCAGGTACCCGATTCGGTTTCGAACGGGACCGGGATTTCTTCTTTGCGCGGCACGTTGACCAACCGCAGCAGCGTGTCGAGGAAAGGCTTGTCTTTTTCGATCCGTTCCTGGACACCGAGTTTGTAGGCGAGATCGGAGGCGGTGCAGCTGACCTCGAGCAGGCCGCGCAGGACCGGCCCGTTGGCATCCTGGAGGCTGAAGGCGCTGTTGAGGTCGTGGTTCGCCCAGGGCAGGTAGAAGAGGTAGCTCTGCGCTTCGCCCGGCGGCTTATAGGCAAGCTCGTTGAAGAAGGAGTTCAGCCCGACGAGGCTGTTGCCGAAGTTCCGCACCGTCTTTTCCAGCGGTTCGGCGCCCTTGTTTGCCTGGCTCAGCGTCGGCCGCGTTTCGCGGGTGAACGGGCGGATCCCGTCGCGGATCGGCGCCGTCGTCTGGGCGAACAGCTTCTCGGTCGCCTTGAAGGCCGGCGTCGAGGCCTGCGCCTGCGGGATCAGCTTGGTCAGCGTCGGCAGCGCGATCTTCGAGAATTCGTTCGAGCTCGCCAATCCTTCCTTGGCAGCGCGCAAGGTCGAGGGGAATTCTTCGAAGGCTTCTTCCAGGGCCTGCTTCTGGTTGGCGAAGTTGCCGAGCGATTTTTCGGAGGAGCTGACAAAGGTGCGGATCTGGGAGTCGTGCTTACCCAATTCCGTGGTCAGTTCGCCGAAGTCGTGGATCACTTTGGCCAGCTCGGTACGCCGGCCCGCGATCGCCTTGTTCAGCTTCGCCGTGTACTCGACGAAGGGCTCGAAGCGCCGCAGCGCGTTGCCGAGCTGAGTGCTGTGGCCGCCGATCCCCTGCGCCCCGCCCGCGACCAGCAGCTGGATGTACTGGCGGGTGTCGGAGTCGAGGCTGGCGAGGAACTGGTCGAGGTTGATGTTCGGTTCGGTCTGCGCCAGTCCGAACTTGTGCCCGTCTTCGACCGTTTCGGTGCCGCTCCCCGGTTCGACCTCGACGGTCATGTCGTTCAGCCCGGTTTTCGGCCGCAGCAGGAACTGCGAGTCGGGGTGGATCAGCTTCATGTATTTCGGCTCGATCTCCATCCCGACCACCGCGTGGCCGTCTTCGAGCGTCACCGAGCCGACCTTGCCGATCTGGATGCTCGCTACCACGACCGCCTGGCCCTGGCCCGGGGTGACCGCCTGCGCCGTCTGGAACTCGGCCGAGATGTGTTCGAATTCTTCGCCGACCAAGGGGAGCCACGACGGCAGCGAGGCTTTCTGCTCGGTGAAGATCCCGAGCATCATCACGATGCCGGCCAGGGCGAGGACGAAGATCGCGATCGTGTCGGTGCGGTGGCCGCGGACCTGCCGGCCGAGCCAGGCACGGAAGTGGCGGACGCGATTGCGGCGCTCCGGCGTGGCGGGCGTCTGCTCGCTCATTTCTTCACCCCGCTCACCGACGGCGACGCCGGGCCGACCTTGCTCAGCGGGCCGTTGACATCGGGCACCGGCTGCGTGTCGCAGCGCACTTCCGG
>JAOPZF010000083.1 GCA_025964255.1 Solirubrobacterales bacterium
GGATGATGGAGCGGCGCCACGGGCACCTCAGCTCGACCGCTTCGGCGGCGGGCCTGACCGCCAACCCGGGCCTGATGCCCTACTCGGTGACCAAGCACGCGGCGGTCGCCGTCGCCGAGTGGCTGGCGCTCACCTACGGCGGCGACTCCGGCGTCGGATTCTCTTGCTTCTGCCCGCAGGGAGTGGCGACGCCGATGCTCGAAAAATGGCGCCGCGAGGACCCGAGCAGCCGCGTCGCGGCCGCCTCCGGCGACACAATCACCCCCGACGAGGCGGCTGCCGCCCTCGTCGCCGGGATCGAGTCCGACACCTTCCTGATCCTCTCCCACCCCGAGCTCCGCACCTACCAGGAACGCAAGGCCGCGGACCCCGAGCGCTGGTTACGCGGCATGCAGCGATTCCAGGCTCAGATAGACGGAGCCCGTCAGCCCGAGTAGAGGTCGCGGAGTTCGCGCTTCAGCACCTTTCCGGCGGCGTTGCGGGGGAGGATGTCGACGAAGACGACCGCCGAGGGCTTCTTGTAGCCGGCGAGGCGCTCGCGGCAGTGCTCGATCAGCTCCTCCTCGCTCACCTCGGCGCCCGCGGCCGGGACGACCACCGCCAGCGGCGTTTCGACCCAGCGTGGGTGCGGGACGCCGACCACCGCCACCTCCGCGACCGCGGGGTGCTCGATCAGCGCCCGCTCGACCTCCGCCGGGTAGACGTTCTCGCCGCCCGAGATCAGCATGTCCTTCATCCGATCGACCACGTAGATGAAGCCCTCCTCGTCCTCGCGGACGAGGTCGCCGCTGTGGAACCAGCCGCCCGCGAACGCCTCGGCGGTCGCCTCGGGCTTGCCGTGGTAGCCCTGCATCACGGTCGGGCCGCGGTAGACGATCTCCCCGACCTCACCGGGGGGCACGTCCTCCCCGGACTCGTCGACGATCCGCGCCTCGACCCCGAGCGCCGGCCGCCCGACCGACCCCATCTTGCGGATCGCGTCCTCGCCGCGCAGGAAGCAGGTGTTCGACGACATCTCGGTCTGGCCGAAGGCGTTGACGATCTCGACCGAGGGGAAGGTCGCTGCGAGCAGCTCGAGCGTCGGCAGCGGCGCCTGCGAGGCGCCCCACATCGCCTTGCGCAGCCGCTCGCGGTCGACCGTCGCGACCGCTGGGTGCGCGCAGATGTCCTGCCACTGGGTGGGGACGAAGAAGCACATCGAGACGTCGTGGCGGGCGAGGCGGGCGATCGACTGGGCCGGGTCGAAGCCGCCCGAGGGCTCGATCACGGCGAGGGCGCCGAGGTGGAGGAAGGGCAGGATCCCGTTCAGCCCGCCGATGTGGAAGAGCGGCAGCCCGGAGAGCCAGACGTCGTCAGGGCGGGCGCCGACCTCATACAGCCAGTTGGTCGTGTTGACGACGAGGTTCTGGTGGCTCAGCATCGCCCCCTTCGGCCGGCCGGTCGTCCCCGACGTGTACATCAGGAAGGCGAGGTCTTCGCCCATCACCTCGTGGGCGCGCCGCTCCGGCGGCGCCGCGGCGAGCGCCTCCTCGTAGTCGGGCCCGACGACGATCGTCTCGACCGCACCCGCGCGCGGCGCCAGCTCCGGGTCGGCGATCGCCAGGGTCGCGCCGGAGTCGGCGAGGACGTAGTCGACCTCCTGGCGCGAGAGGCGGAAGTTGACCGGCACCGCGCAGGCGCCGAGCTTCTGGATCGCGAGGAATGCCTCGACGAACTCGATGCCGTTGTACTGGAGCATCGCGACGTGGTCCCCGGGTTCGACGCCGCGGGCGCCGAGTGCGGCGGCGAGGCGCTCCGAGCGCTCCTCGAGCTCGCCGAAGGTGCGCCGATCCTGCTCGAACGCGAGCGCCGGGGCGTCGGGCGCGCGCCGCGCCGAGCGGGCGACCAGCTCGGGAACGGTGAGCCGGCGCGAGCGGTCGAGACCTGACCCCGTCTGCGCCTCGGACCCCATCGGCCCAAGGCTAGGCGCGCCTCGGAAGGTTCCGCGCCGACCGTGCGAGGGGCCATGTGGTTATTCCAATCGAGGACGCCGCCGCCGTTGGAAGCAGCGCCCCGCCTCCATACGGTGGAGCCGATGTCCGAGCCGACCAAGCTCCTCGACCGGGGCACCTTCTTCGAGGGACCGCGCTGGCACGACGGCTGCTGGTGGGTCTCGGACTTCTACACCGACGGCGGTCGGATAGTGGCGGTCGATCCCGGGGGCGCGATCGTGCGGGAGATCCCGCTCGAGCAGCCTTCGGGGCTCGGCTGGCTGCCGGACGGCGACCTGCTCGCGGTCTCGATGAGCACCCACAAGATCTGGCGGATCGCCGACGGCGCCGAGCCGGTGTTGTACGCCGACCTCTCGGGCCACTCGCGCGGCGAGTCGAACGACATGACCGTCGACGCGCAGGGCCGCGTCTGGGTCGACTCCTTCGGCTACGACCTCTACGCGGGCGAGCGCCCGGTCGGCGCCGAGCTGATGCGGGTCGACCCCGACGGCAGCATCGTCCCGGTCGCCGACGGCCTCCACTTCCCGAACTCGGTCATGGTCTCCGCCGATGGCGGCACGCTGGTCGTCGCCGAGACGATCGCCTCGCGCCTCACCGCCTTCGACGTCGCCGCCGACGGCACCCTCTCCGGCCGCCGCGTCTACTGCCAGATCGCGCCGACGGTGCCGCTCGACGACATCGCCGCCGACTACTCGAACGTCAGCTACGGCCCCGACGGCTGCACCCTCGACGCCGAGGGCTGCGTCTGGGCGGGCAACTCGCTCGGCGACTGGATCGGCCGCTTCTCGCCGGCGGGCGAGGTGCTCCAGCGGATCGACGCCCCCGCGCCCGGGATGGCGATCTACGCGGTCCAGCTCGGCGGCGCCGACGGCAACACACTGCTCCTCTGCGTCGCCCCCGACTGGCGCAAGGGAATGGGCGACGACAACGAGCCGCGGGCCTCGCTCTGGACGGTCGAGGTCGACGTGCCGCACCACGACGGCCGGCCCTGATCGCGACGATGGCGCTCGAGGGCCGTTCGCGATTCCAGAGCGACAACATCGGGTCCTGGACGGCGCTGCGCGCGCGCCGCGACCCGCACCGGACGGCGCTCGTCTGTGGCGATCAGCGGACCGACTACGCGGAGCTCGACCGGCGCGTCGGCCTCGCCGCCGGGGCGATCCGAGAGGCCGGGGTGAAGCCGGGGCGCCGCGTCGCCACGGCGCTGAAGAACCGGGTCGAGTTCGTCGAGCTGCTGTTCGGGACGGCCCGCGCCGGGGCGATCTTCGTGCCGCTGAACTTCCGCCTCTCGAGCGAGGAGGTCGCCTACGCGCTCTCGGACTCGGGCGCCGAGGTCGTCTTCGTCCAGGCCGACACCGCCGCCGCGGTGACCGCGGCGCTGGAGCTGATCGAGGGCGAGCCGCCGCGGGTGATCTCGGTCGACGGCCCGGGGGCCGAGTACGTCGGCTGGCGCGAGGCGGCGCTCTCCCTCGCCCCGCACCCGGTCCGCCCGGAGGACCCGGTGTCGATCGTCTACACCTCGGGCACGACCGGCCCGCCGAAGGGCGCCGTGCTGACCCATGGCGGGGTCCTCACGAACGTGGAGAACTACCTCGCCGACTGGGACCTGCGCCGCGACGACGCGACCCTCGTCGTCAACCCGATCTTCCACGTCGTCCTCTACATCCTCACCGTGCCGCTTCTCTACAAAGGCGGCAAGGTCGTGCTGATGGAGGACTTCGACCCGGCGGCGGCGGTGCGGCTGGCCGAGGCGGAGGAGATCACGGTCTGGTTCGCGATCCCGACCGCCTGGCAGATGATGCTGGCGACGCCCGAGCTGGAGGCGCTCGACACGACCCGCCTTCGCTTCGTCGGCTCCGGCGGCGCGGCCTGCCCGCAGCCGCTGATGGACCGCTTCGCCGAGCTCGGGCTCGATTACCGACAGGGGTACGGCCTCTCCGAGACGACCTCCTCGGCGATGACGATGGGACCCGGGGACCAGGCGCGCAAGCCCGGCTCGATCGGCCGGCCGTTCTTCCACGTCGAGGCGCGGATCGTCGATGACGCAGGGAAGGTGCTCGGGGCGGGCGAGGTCGGCGAGATCCAGCTGCGCGGGCGGAACGTCTGCGCGGGTTACTGGCGCAAGCCGAAGGAGACGACAGACGCCTTCGACCCCGACGGCTGGTTCTCGACCGGCGATATCGGCCGCGCCGACGCCGAAGGCTTCTACTGGATCGTCGACCGCAAGAAGGACCTGATCATCTCCGGCGGCGAGAACATCTCCTCGATCGAGGTCGAGCAGGCGGTCGTCTCACACCCGCGGGTGGCGGAAGCGGTCGTGATCGGGTTGCCGCACGAGCGCTGGGGCGAGACCCCCTGCGCAGTCGTCACCACCGTCGACGGCGAGGAGCTCGACCCGGCCGTCCTCATCGCCCACTGCCGCGAGCGCATCGCCCACTACAAGTGCCCGACGGTCGTGATCACCGTCGAGGACCTGCCGAAGACGGCCACCGGCAAGATCGCCAAGCTGGCCGTCCGCGAGCAGATCGCCACCCGCGTCGACGCCTAGCCTTCGACGACTTCGCCCGACTCGACCGTCAGCGTCACGCCGAAGCGCTCGATGATGTCGCCGGAGCAGGCGCGCATCGTCGCCCACTCCTCCGAGGCTTCCGACTCGGCCATCGCCGCGGCGCTGTCGAAGACCATCTCGGCGACCCGGTAATGGTCGGTCGGCCCGCCCTCGAACCCGTCCTTGGTCCGCGTCGTATTGAGCGCCACCAGATTCGGCACCGCCGCCGCTCGCGGCACGTGCGTGTCGGCGTAATACCGCTCGAACTCATCGACATCCTCCGCCTTCGGCGCCGACCAATACGCGTAGAGCTTGTAGGGCACGATCTCCTCCTGACCTAGTTGGCAAGGCCAGCCAACCAGGCCAGAATTCCCCCCGCGCCAACCGGCCCGAACGCCTTCGTCGGATCCCCAATCCCATCCGCGCGCAACCTCGCCAACCCAGTGCTACCCTCGCTCTCGGTGATGATGGGCCTTTAAGGACCACCTAGTCCTTCGGCCATGCAGATTTGGGAAGAGGGGGTTTGGGCCGGATGCCCGAGCCCCTTCTTTTTTGGGTCGGCGACGCCCTTAGACGCCACCGACCGTTAGGTGGGCCGCCTTCTTCAAGGAGATGAGGGCGGAACTCCCGCCCCCCCGAGCCGCTACTTCAGGCGGACTTTGGGAGGGCGAGATGTGTGCGCGGGTTCACAAACGTCTGTTCGCTTCTGCGCTTGTATACAGGGTGGATAACGAACGACCTAGGAGCACCGATACAGATGCAGTACGAGACTTGGACGATCAACGAGGTTCGTGACGGCGAGACGGTCGCGGTGACCAAGGGCGCCACGCAGGATGAGGCTGTGCTGGCGATCCGCCGCGCGATGTACGGCGAAGGCGATGCCTTCGGCCACGCGGCGACCGACGTCCACGAGCTTCCGCTCGCCGCCTAGCGCGGCCTCGAGTTCCGCGGCCGCCCGACGCGGCGGCCGCGATTGGCTGGTTTGAGGTCCGTCACCGAAGACCGGCGAAGTTCACAGTCCTCCCTGTCTTCTTCAGACGTTGCAGTCACCCATGGGCACTTTGACCACACCAGGGTGTGGTCAATCGACCAACCGTGCCTGAGCCCTCGATTCAGCGCCTCGAACGCATGAGGACCTGTGACATTCCCGGCGTCTCTCCGACCCGCGCGTCACGAACGTCCCGAACTTTTGTCCTTCCCTGGAAAACCTCGCGTCCCGGGCGACGGCGGCCACAGCCTGCCCGGGCCGCCGTCGAGACGCCGGGACCAACCTCGGACGGCCGCTCGGCCCACCTAGCTGGTGACGAAGCCCCCGTTGGGGCTGACCGTGTCACCGACGAAGAAGCTGGCGTCGTCGCTCGCCAGGAACGCGATCGTCGCGGCGATCTCCTCGGGCCGGCCGAGCCGGCCCTGGGGCGTCTGTAGGCGGACGACCTCGACCAGCGGCGGCGTCAACGAGCCGCCGACCAGTTGGGTGTCGACGAACCCCGGCGCGACGGCGTTCACGCGGACGTTCTGCTGGATCAGCTCCTTCGCCACGGTGCGGGTGAAGGCGAGGATCCCGCCCTTCGCCGCCGAGTAGTGCGGGTGGCCGGTGCAGCCCTCGATCCCGCAGATCGAGGCGACGTTGACGATCGCCCCGTTTCGCGGGCCGCCATCGAGCGCGCCGCGGCGCGGGTGCCGTAGAAGGTGCCGTCGAGGTGGACCGAGAGCATCCGCCGCCAGTCCTCGTCGCTCATCCGCACCAGCCCCTCGAGCGGCGTCCGGATCGCCCCCGATTCGGCCAGCTCGGCGAGCTGCGCTTCCGCCCGCGGGTTGGTGTTGTCGGAGGCCTCGCCACCGGCGATGCCGGCGTTGTTGACCCAGATGTCGACCGGGCCGAGCTCCGCCTCGAGCCGCTCGAGCGCCGCGTCGACCGCGCCGGAGTCGGTCACATCGCAGACGATCGCCACGCCCTCCCCGGCGAGCTTCGCGGTCAGCGCCGCGGCGCCCTCGTCGATGTCGAGGACGGCGACCCGCGCCCCCTCCTCGGCCAGCCGCACGCAGGTCGCCTCGCCGATCCCGGAGCCGCCCCCGGTGACCGCCGCGACCTTGCCGTCGAGCCTCATGCCGAGGCCCGCAGGCGGCCGGCGGCCGCTTCGATGACGGCCTCCTGGTGCGGCTGGAGAGCCGTGTAGCCGATCCCGCGGAAGGCCTCGATGAAGGGGTCGTCGACGACCGTGTCGATCTTCAGCAGGCCCTCGATCACCGCCGCCCCGCAGAAGGGGACGTAGGCGGACGAATAGCCGCCCTCGTGGATCGCGACCAGCTTGCCGTCGCAGACGCGCTCGGCCAGCGCGACCATCTGGTCGGTCATCTCGCGGTAGCCCTCGCTGGTCACCATCATCATCGCCAGCGGGTCCATCATCGAGGCGTCGAGGCCCGAGGCGATGATGATGATCTGCGGCCGGAAGGCTTCGATCGCAGGGGCGACGACGCGCTCGACCGCCGCGTTGTAGCCGCCGTCGCCGGTGCCGGGGGGCAGCGGCACGTTGACGCAGAACCCCTCCCCCACCCCCTCGCCGGTGTGCTCGACCAACCCCGAGCCGGCCGGGAAGAGCCCGTCCTGATGGAGGGAGATCGTCAGCACGCCGGGGTCGTCGTAGAAGGCGTGCTCGGTGCCGTTGCCGTGGTGGACGTCCCAGTCGACGATCGCGATCCGCTCCAGCCCGTGGACCGCGCGCGTGTGCTCGACCGCGATCGCGATGTTGGCGAAGACACAGAAGCCGCGGCCTTCGTCGCGCTCGGCGTGGTGCCCCGGGGGCCGGTTCAGCGAGTAGGCGTTGTCGACGTCGCCGTTCCAGACCGCCTCGACCGTCTCGATCACGCCGCCCGCCGAGAGCGCGCAGATCGCGTAGCCGCCCGCCCCGAACGGCGCCAGTTCGCCGCCGTCGCCGCCGCCCGCGGCGCTTTCGCGCTTGATCCGCTCCACGTAGGCGGGGGTATGGACGCGGAGGATCTCCTCCTCGGTCGCCTCGCGCCCCGACAGCTCGACCGTCTGGCCGAGCAGGCCGGTGACATCGAGCAGGTTGCGCAGCCGCCGCTTCGTCGCCGGGCTCTCACCGTGCTGCTCGGGCTCGACCAGCCCGCCAGTCGAGAGGTAGGCCGACCCGGTGCCGGTGTCGTGCCAGGCGTAGAGCTCGTTCCAGTGGAATCCGGTTGACATGCGGCGAACGTATGCGGGCGCCGCGACCGGACCGGGGCGGATTTCACGAGCGCCTGGGAAATTTCCAACCTCTCGCTCCTACCCGATCCGATTTCGCCTTATTCACTGTCTGAGGTATATTCACAGTCGTTGTGAATAACGGTGAGATAGTGAAAATAGAAGGAAGGTTCGACGCTCAGGTCGGGCGGATCCTCAACGGTCTCCCAGATGTTGAAGTGATTCAACGGGAGACAAGGGGGTCGTCTGGTCAAGCGACCGACGCCGTGGTCCGCTTCGCGGGATCGAAGACGCCGGTCTTGATCGAGTCCAAGAAACGGCTCAATGCCCCCGCCGCTCGGCAGATCATCGCTCTCGCCGAAGATAGAAACCTGCCGGTTATTGCCATCGCCGAAGAGGCGACGGCCGACGCACGAAGGATTCTCGCCGACCACCGAATCGGCTTCGTCGACGGTCTCGGAAACGCCGACCTTCGCCTACCGGGACTGTGGATGCACCTCGTGGGGCATCCCAGACAAGATCGCCTCGGTGGGGCCGCGAGCGCAGTGCACAAAGCACGCCTCTCCGGCAAGACCGGCGTTGCGGCACAGGCGATCTTGCTCGAACCGGAGCGCGGATGGAAGGTCCGCGAGCTCGCCACGCTTGCGGATGTCTCCAGCGGCTTGGCGCACCGGCTGCTGGCCAGGCTGGAGGACGAAGGGTTGATGAAAGCGGATGGAAAGGGGCCCAACAAGGTCCGGGTGGTGACCGATCCTGGTGGCCTGCTGGACCTGCTCGCCGAGGAGACCGTCGTCCGGCCGTTGAGAACGCCGGCTTTCCGACTCGCCCAATCTCCAACTGCGCTCATCCGAGGCATCGCCAAGGCGCTCGAGGGCAAGAAGGTCGACTACGCACTGACCGGAGCCGGAGCTGCGAGCCTTGTCGCGCCGTTCGTCTCGGCCGTCCCGATCGTCGAGGTGTGGGTCAGCGCCCACTTGCTGGTCGATCGCGTGCTCGACGAACTCGGGATGGAAAAGGCCGAGACCGGCCAGAACGTCGAACTCTTGCAGGCCAACGACGACGGTCCGCTGATGTTTCACCAGCGGACGAAAACGGGCTGGATAGCGAACCCCTTCCGCCTCTACATCGACCTGCTCCACGATCCCCGCCGGGGACGCGAGCAGGCTCAGGTGCTGCGCGAAGAGGTGATCGAATTTTGAGTGAGCGCCGGTACTACGACGAATACGACGAGGCGACGACCGAGCGTTGCGAGCGGGCCCTGATCACCCTCATCGGCGACCTCGGTCCGTGGGGGGACCGCATCTACCTGGCCGGCGGGCTGGCCCCCCGATACTTGGTCGGCCGACTGCCGGAGGATGCTCGCGCCCACGTCGGCACCACCGACGTCGACCTGGTCATCGGCCTGGCGCTCGGCGATGAGATGCCGGAGACCTATCGCACCCTGCAGGCGAATCTCAAGAAGTCAGGATTCGATCAAGGCGAACCGAGCTTCCAGTGGACCCGTGAGGTCGACGGCGTGAACGTGAAGATCGAGTTTCTCTGTGAAACGGATCAAGTGGAGCCGGGGCGGATCTTCAGGCCGAAAGGCGAGAACGCCGGGGCGAAGTTCGCCGCCTTCAACATCCGCGGGGCTCAGCTGGTGCGGGAGGATTTCGTCGAGCGGGAGCTCGAGGGCGAGCGACTGGACGAAGGGGGCATGTCCAAGGTCACCGTCCGGGTGGCGAACTTCCTCACCTACACCGTGCTGAAGACCCTCGCATTCCAAGATCGGCACGAGAACAAGGACGCATACGACCTCGTCTTCACGCTGCTGAACGCGGAGGGTGATCCCGAAGAGGTCGGCCACGTCGCCCACGAAAGCGCGGTCGCCGGTCATGAGCAGGTCCAGGAGGCACTCGTCCTGCTCGAGGAACGCTTCGCCGACATCGCCCAGGATGGACCGCACGCCTACGCCGGCTTTCTCGCCCGCCCCGGAGATCAAGACGCGGCGGCGCGCCTGAGGCAGGAGGCGGTGGCGACGGTGCGTGCTTTCTTGCGGGGGTTCCGAGGGTGACCGCCGGGCGGGCCGGCTGACGCTCGACGCCTTACAGACCCATGGAGCGGCCGATCAGGTCCTTCATGATCTCGTTCGTCCCGCCCCAGATCTTGCTCACCCGGCCGTCGGCCCAGAAGCGCGCGACCCGGTACTCGTCCATGAAGCCGTAGCCGCCGTGCAGCTGCACGCAGTTGTCGAGGACCCGGTTCTGCAGGTCGGCCGTCCACCACTTCGCCTTCGCGGCGTCGACCGCGGTCAGCTCATCCTCGACGTGCGCCATCACGCACTGGTCGACGAAGGCGCGCCCGGCGTCGACTTCGGTCTGCATCTCGGCAAGCAGGAAGCGATTGTGCTGGAAGGTGCCGATCGCGCGGCCGAAGGCCTTGCGCTCGCGCACGTACTCAAGCGTCTGCTCGAGCGCCGCCGCGGCGTGCGCGACGTTGGCGACGGCGATGCTCAACCGCTCCTGCGGCAGGCGTTCGGTCATGTAGTCGAAGCCCCGGTTCTCCTCGCCGAGCAGGCTCCAGGCGGGTAGCCGCACGTCCTCGAAGAAGAGCTCCGCCGTGTCCGCCTCGTGCTGGCCGACCTTCTCCAGCTTGCGCCCCCGTGCGAAGCCCTCGGCGCCGCCGTCGAGCAGGAAGACGCTGACGTCCTTGCGCCCCTTCCCGGTCCGCGCGGCGACGACGACCAGGTCGGCGGCGGTGCCGTTGGTGATGAAGGTCTTGGCGCCGTTGAGCATCCAGCCATCGCCGTCGCGGACCGCCCGCGTCCTCAGCCCGGCAAGGTCGGAGCCCGCTTGCGGCTCGGTCATCCCGATCGAGCAGATCAGCCGCCCGGCGCAGAAGTCCGGCACGTAGCGCTCCTTCTGCTCGGGCGTGGTCAGCTCCAGCAGGTAGGGAGCGACGACGTCGATGCCGAGCAGCAGCGCCGAGTTGACCGCCAGCGAGGCCGTCGCCAGCTCTTCGCCGAGCACCTGGTTGAAGCGGAAGTCGGCGAGTTCGGCGCCGCCGTACTCGGCCGGCATCGCCAGCCCGATGAAGTCCTGGCGGCCGGCCTCCTCCCAGATCTCGCGCCCGGTCCAGCCCTCCTCGCGCCAGCGATCGAGGTTCGGGTAGACGTGGCGGCGGCAGAACTCGGCGACCGATTCGCGGAAGAGCTCGTGCTCGGAAGTGAAGATCGGCCGGCGCATCGTCGCGACACTAGATCGGCGCCGACCGCACGGCACGGCCCGATCGCCCGCGCCTTGTCGATAATCCCGACATGCCCACCGTGCTCCTCGTCCGCCATGGCCAGGCGTCGTTCGGCGCCGCCGACTACGACCTGCTCTCCGACGTCGGCCGGCGCCAGGCGGAGATCGTCGCCGCCTCCCTGGCCGAGCGCGGCTACAACCCGTCCCGCCTGGTCAGCGGCACGCTGCGGCGCCAGCTCGAAACGGCGGCGGCGTTCGCCGTGCCCGGCGCGCCGGAGCTCGAGGTCGAGCCGCGCTGGAACGAGTACCACGCCGACGACGTCCTCGCCCACCACAGCGACTCGGCGCTGCGCCTGGAGGCCGACGGGGCGGGCGAGACGATGACCAACCGCGGCTTCCAGGCGGCGCTCGAACCGGCGCTCGCCGAGTGGGTCGCCCACGCCGAGCGCAGCCCGACCGTCCAGACCTGGCCACAGTTCAGCGGCGCGGGGAGCGACGCGCTGGGCGAGCTGACGGCGGGCCTCGACAGCGGCGAGACGGCGATCGTCGTCACCTCCGGCGGCGCCATCGCCGCCGTCGTCGGCACCCTGCTCGGCGCCCCGGCCGAGACCTTCGCGGCGCTCAACCGCACCCTCGTCAACTCTTCGGTGACCAAGCTCGCGATCGGCTCGACCGGGACCAACGTCGTCTCCTTCAACGACCACTCGCACCTCGAGGCGGTCGACCGCGCGCTCGTCACCTACCGCTAGTAGCTCCTGCGATTGGGCGGTTCGACAACTCATCGCTGCCGGGCGCCCGCCGCGCCGCCGTGCCCCACCTACGGTGGACCGACCGCACCCGGAGGAGGAGGAACGATGGAGGACCCGCTCGGGCTTCGCCCGCTGAAGGAGATCACGCTGACCGAGCGGATCGTCGACCCCGAGGACGTGCCCTGGGTCCCCTACACGGACACGATCTGGGTCAAACCGCTGCGCCTGAACCGCAAGACCGGCCAGTGGACCAACATCACCAAAGTCGTCGGCGGTGGCCAGATCAACCGGCATTACCACGTCAACGGCGTGGTCGGATTCGTGCTCGAGGGCAGCTGGTACTACGTCGAGAAGGACTGGGTCGCGCGCAAGGGGATGATGGTCTGGGAGCCGCCGGGGGACATCCACACGCTGATGAGCGGCGAGGAAGGGACGGTGACGCTGTTCCAGCTCGAGGGCGCGTTGCTCTACGTCGACGAGGACGACCAGGTGGTCGGCTTCGACGACGTCCTCAACCACACCAGGGTCTACCACGACTACTGCCGCTCCCAGGGCACCCGGCCCCTCGACCTCGACTACTGAGGGCCGGCCCGCGGTGACGCCGGCGAGCAATGGGAACGAGCTATTCGAACGGGGCGTCGCCGCCCGCCCCGACGA
>JAOPZF010000231.1 GCA_025964255.1 Solirubrobacterales bacterium
GGTGAGCGGGGCGTTACGGTGCTGCATCCGGGTCCTCCTTGAGGTCGGGGGCTTCGACACCCACAGCCTCTCGGCGGGCCCGGATCTACTTCATGGCGTTCGGAACGTGGTGAGGCGGGTCACCTAGGCGGTGGAGACCGGGCTGCCTTCTTTGAGCAGCACCATGTCGGCGTCGATCATCAGTTTGACCAGCTGCTCAAAGTCGACGCTTGGCTCCCAGCCGAGGTCCTCGCGCGCTTTGCTCGGATCGGCGATCAGCAGGTCGACCTCCGCCGGGCGCATGAACTTCGGGTCTTCGCGGACATATTGGGCCGGGTCGAGGCCCAGGTGGGCGAAGGAGATGTCGACGAGTTCGCCGACCGAGTGGGTCTCGCCGGTGCCGACCACGAAGTCTTCGGGCTCGTCTCGCTGCAGCATCCGCCACATCGCGTCGACGAAGTCCGGCGCGTAGCCCCAGTCGCGGCGCGCGTCGAGGTTGCCGAGGGCCAGCTCGTCGGCGAGGCCGAGTTTGATCGCCGCCGCGGTGTGGGTGATCTTGCGGGTGACGAACTCGAGGCTGCGGCGCGGGCTCTCGTGGTTGAAGAGGATCCCCGAGGAGGCGAAGAGGCCGTAGCTCTCGCGGTAGTTGACGGTGATGAAGTGGGCGTAGACCTTCGCCACCCCGTACGGGCTGCGCGGGTAGAACGGCGTCAGCTCGTTCTGCGGCGTCTCGCGCACTTTGCCGAACATCTCCGAGGACGAGGCCTGATAGAAGCGCGCCTCGGGCCGGGCTTCGCGCATCGCCTCGAGCAGCCGGGTGACGCCGACGCCGGTGAACTCGGCGGTCAGGGTCGGCTGGTTCCAAGAAGCGCCGACGAAGGACATCGCGGCGAGGTTGTAGATCTCATCTGGCTCACAGGCGCGGATGATGTCGCTCATCGAGCGCTGGTCGAGCAGGTCGCCGGTGTGCAGGTTGACGCGGTCGCGAAAGCCCTCCAGCCGGTGGTGGTTCTCGCTCGAGAGCCGGCGCACCATGCCGTGAACCTCGTACCCCTTGTCGAGCAGCAGTTCGGCCAGGTAACTGCCGTCCTGGCCCGTGATTCCCGTGATCAACGCAGTCTTCGCCATGTTTCAAGCCTAGCGGGGACCGCGGCGCAGCAAGCCTTTCGGCCCGAGTACGTCGTGGAGCTCCTTCGGCACCATGCCGACAGCGAGTCCGACGGTGAGGAAGACGATCGCCGCGACGATCGAGGCGGGAATGTCGCCGATCGGCAGCAGGAGCGTCGCGCCGCTCGCCAGAGCCGCGACGGCGACGCGGACCAGGAAGCTCGTTTTTACCGTCACCCGCCCGACCGAGACGTGCAGGCGCCAGTAGATAAGGCCCGCCAGGACGACGTCGGCGGACACGCTCGCGATCGCGCCGCCCTTCGCCCCCATGTGTGGGACCAGGGCTGCGGCGAAGACGCCCACCGCGAGGAGGCCCAGGGCGTTGGTGAAGATCAGCTGCCGCTGGCGTCCCAGAGCGACCAGCGCCACGGTCCAGATCTGGTAGAGCGCGATGAAGAGGAGGGCGACGACCTGGATCCGCAGGACGTTCCCCGCCGGTTCGAATTCCTTGCCGCCGATCGCCCGCATCACCGGGTCGGCCGCCCGGATCGTCACCAGGATGATCAGCATGCCGGCGATCACGGCGCCCTCGCTCAGGCCTTCGATCACGTACTTGAGGCGGCGCAGGTTCCCCTCTCCCGCGGCGCTTGCCATCAGCGGCAGGGCGACGCTGGCGACCAGGATCGGCAGGGCGATCAGCGCTTCCATCGCCCGCAGCGAGCCGCCGAAATAGCCGACCTCCTTGGGGGTCGAGATCAGCGACATGAGGACGATCACGAGGCGGAAGTAGATCTGGCCGAGGACCAGCGCGGCGGCGATCGGCAGTGCCGTGTGCATCAAAGCGCGCTGGCGCAGGCGATCCCAGCGCGGACGCACGACGCCCGCGCGCCCGACCAGCAGCGGGACCATGGTGATGACGATCAGGCCGACGAGGATCTGAATCGCGAGGAAGGCATCCAGCTTCGCCCCGGCGACGACCAGCAGCGCGACGCCGACCAGTACGACGAAGGCGCGGAGCATTTCGACCAGCGCGATCCCGGCGTTCCGCAGATCGACGGTCAGCGGCACCAGCATCGAGTTGCCGATCGCGACGAGCATGATCCCGGCGCCGGCGAGGGCGGTGCCAACCACCATCTCGCGTGGATAGCCGGCGACCAGCGCGAATCCGACGAGCACGACCCAGGCGATCGAGGCGACGACGATCCGTTGGCCCACCACGTTCTCCAGCAGCGCCCGGCGTTCCCCGCGGGCGGTCATCGTCAGGTCTTTGGAGGCGCTGACGTTGAGGCCTTGGTCGACGATCGCCAGGGCGATCCCGGCGAGCGACATCACGGTGACGTAGCGGCCCGACTCTTCGACCCCGAGGTGCCTCAGCAGCAGCGTCGCGGTAGCGAGCGCGAAGACGAGGCTCGCCAGGTTCGCCCCCAGGCGGAGGGCACTGCCGTGGATGACTTTCTTTCCCGCGCCGGCGGAGCGGAGGATGTCACCGTCGGCGTGCTCGGCGGAGCTCATGCACCGCGGGGATGTGGAGTCAGCCTCGAGATACCGGCGCCTGGCCGGTGCCTAGCTCGCGGACCTGGTAGTCGCCGCGGCTGAGCACTTTCTCGAGCCAGACATAAAGCACGATGAAGAGGTAGCGACTGCCCATCTCTTTCATCTTCAACTTCGCCTCGCCGGAGGTGCGGTTGGTCCAGGACGTGGGGACGACGGCGAAGCTATGGCCGCGGACGACGGCCTTCAGCGGCAACTCGACGGTCAAGTTGAAGTGCTTGGAGAGCAGCGGCTGGACGGTCTCGATGACCTCGCGCTTGTACGCCTTGAAGGCGTTGGTGGTGTCGTTGTAGCGGTGGCGGAAGAGGACGCGGATGAACTGGTTCGCCATCCGGTTGATGAAGAGCTTCAGCGGCGGATAGTCGTAGACCTGGGCGCCGGGCATGAAGCGGGAGCCGAACGCGCAGTCCCAGCCCTCTTCGAGCAGGCCGACGTAGCGGACGAGGTCCCGCGGGTCGTCAGAGGCGTCGGCCATCACGATCGCCACCGCGTCGCCCTGAAAGACGTCGAGCCCCGCGCGGATCGCGTTGCCGAAGCCGCGTTCGTAGTGGGATTTGTGGACCCGCACGCGCGGATTGGCGGCGCCGATCGCGGCGATCACGGCTTCGGTCGAGTCTTCCGAGTCATCGTTGACGACAACGATCTCGTAATCGATCTCGGCGCCCTCGAGAGTGGTGACCAGGCCTTCGACCGTCGACCCGACCGACCCTTCCTCGTTCTGGGCCGGCATGACGACCGAGATCCTCATGCCGGAGCGGCCGTCCAGCGTTCGAGGTTCTGCTCATACATCTCCTGCAGGATCTCTTCGACCCCGTAGCGCAGCTTGAACTCCGGGTAGTCAGCCTGGAACGGGGCGAGGTCGGAGATCCACCAGCGGTGGTCGCCGATCCGCGGCGCCTCCCCCATCTCCCAGGAGAGCGTCTGGCCGGAGACCTTCTCGCAGACCTCGATCGCCTCCAGCATCGAGCAGTTGGAGAACCGCCCGCCGCCGATGTTGTAGACGGCGTGGGGGCGCGGCGCCTTGCGGAACTCGTCGAAGGCGGCGATCAGGTCGGCGCTGTGGATGTTGTCACGGACCTGTTTTCCCTCGTAGCCAAAGATCGTGTAATGCGTCCCGGTGACGGTGCACTTCATCAGGTAGGCGAGGAAACCGTGCAGTTTGGCGCCGGCGTGCTGCGGGCCGGTCAGGCAACCGCCGCGAAAGCAGACCGTCGGCATGTCGAAGTAGTACCCGTACTCCTGCACC
Source organism: Solirubrobacterales bacterium (assembly GCA_025964255.1). Classification (GTDB taxonomy): domain Bacteria; phylum Actinomycetota; class Thermoleophilia; order Solirubrobacterales; family 70-9; genus VAYN01. The sequence goes on from JAOPZF010000231.1 coordinate 3,884, forward strand.
AGCAGGTCGGCCGCCGCCTTCGAGACCCCGAACAGCGAGTGGGTCGAAACGTCGATCGACATGCTCGTGTCGATCCCCTTGTAGTAGGGATGGTCCTCGGGCAGCTCGAGCCGCTTCTCCAGCGAGAGCAGCGGCAGCCGGTTCGGCGTATCGCCGTACACCTTGTTGGTCGAGGTGAAGATGAAGGGCGCGTCGATCGCGTGCGCGCGGGCCGCCTCAAGCAGGTTCAGCGTGCCGTTGGCATTGACGCCGAAGTCGGTCTGCGGCTCAGTCGCGGCCCAGTCGTGGGACGGCTGCGCGGCCGTGTGGATGACCAGCTCGATCGACCCCGCGTGCTCGGAGAAGATCCGCATGATCTCGGCGGCGTCGCGGATGTCGACGTTCTCCCACTTGAAGCTCTTGTGCTCCTCGACGAGCCGCTGAGTGACGTGCGAGGTCGACGATTCGGGGCCGAAGAACCGGGCCCGCATGTCGTTCTCGATCCCGACTACGTCGAAGCCCTGGCCGACGAAGTGGTCGACGGCCTCGGAGCCGATCAGGCCTCCCGCTCCCGTGATGATGGCTATTGGCATCTGGGCAACGCTATCGAGTGTTCATGACGGGCGTCCCTTCGTTGGTGAGGGGCCCGTACCTTCCCGTCTTAACAGTTCGTATTCACCGAAAGTTGCGATCGACCGGAATCCTTTGTGCAGATATTCGACCAGGGGCCCTCGCGGCACCGGGCCCGCGCTCCAGAATTCGGCGATCCCTTTGTCTCGCAGCAGACAGAGGCGTTCGATCGAGCGCGTTTCTTCGATCACCTGCCTTTGCTTGGCGTCGTCGAAGAGAGTCATCCAGGCGGTCGCGTTCAGCCCGGTCGGTGGTTCCATCTGGCTCCAGATATAGAAGGAGTCCATCCCCGGTTCGGCGAGAAACGAGGCCGGGCAATTGCTGACGATCGCCGCCGTGATCGCCCGGAGTCCATCGTCTTCACCCTCTTCGAGGCGGACGTCGGCGGCCCCCGGCAAGTCGAGCGGCTGGCGTGCGCCGTAGGCATTGCGCGATTCGATCAGCGGTTCGCGAACCGTCCCGTTGACCGTGAAGACCGTGAGCGCCAGCGCCGCCAGCGCCGCGAAGGCGAATAACACCTCGCGTTCGGGTCTCTCGGCGGTCATGGCCCAGAGCCCGCGCGCCCCATTTGCGACACAGATCGCGGCGACGCCCACCAGCGGAAAGCTGCCCCAGTAGAGCTGGCTGCCTGCAACCGGGAAGGCATGCAGCGGTTGCAGCACCGCGAGCGTCGGGAGAAAGAGGACCGCGAAGCTCGCCCGGCGGGTCCCACCGAGCGGCGGAACCAGCGCCACCCAGGTGAAGGCCAGCAGGCTGACCGGGGAGCCGGACAGCGTGACCGGGTTGGCGGGCAAGCTGTTGGCGACGAGGGTCAGGCCGATCTCGATCCCGAGGAGCACGGACGCCACCGACGCGGCTTTTCGCAGCACCGTCGAGGCCGGGGTAGCGCTTCGCGCCTGGGCCCAATAAGCGAGGGCGCAGGCGAGCCCGACAGCGTCGAACGCCCAGATGTGGGCGGGTAAGTCCAGCGGCAGGAAGAACGCTTCGTCCTGGTGTAGCGGCTGGGTGACCACGCCTTCGAAGAGGGCGCCGAAGCTGGTCCCCGAGGCGATGGTGGTCCCGCAGATCAGCACCGCCAGGACGAGGAATCCGCCGACTACCCACCACAGCTCGCCGTCCTCACGCCGGTCGCTTTGGCGTGCGCGGAGGGCGATCACGACTCCTACCGCGGCAATCGACACGTGCAGCCCGAGGTGCCACGCCCAGGCTTCCCCGGCCTTGCTCGACACCAGTAGCAGCGGCACGAGGACGAAGATCAGCTCGATCGCGGAACGCGACAGACGGCGAGCCGAGAGGACCGGGTAGGTGACGGTACAGACCAGCCCGAAAGAGATCAGCGCGAGACCGCCGACGTTGATCTTGGTTAGCACCAACGCTGCCAGCAGCGCGCCCAGGGCCGCCATCAGCAACTCCGCCCGCCGGTCGGTCACGAAGCCGGCGACCAGGACGACCGCCACCAAAAGCATGCAGATCAGGCCGCCGGGATGCAGGGGCTCGCCGGTCAGCACGGTGAGCATCGCGAAGGTCAGGACCTGGACCGCGATTCCGATGAAGATGCTGCCGGTGATCCGCAGCATCGCCAAGCCGAACCCGAGGCTGCAGGCAACCCAGGCGACCATCGTGAGGTCGCGGGCGGCGTCGGGCGTGACGGGAAGACCGAAGAGGGAGAAGATGCCCGCCCAGAACTCGGTGTAAAAGGGTCCGTATTGACTGAAGACGCGGTCGTAGAGGTGCCCTCGATGCAGGAATGACTTGAGCGTCGTCAGCATGTAGCCCTCGTCTTCTTGGAAGGTGACGTGAATCGCCGGATAAGCGATCAGCACGGCGAAGAGGCTGGCTAGGCCGAAACCGATGACGGCTGCGCCGATCCGCAGCCGCCTGTCCCTGAAAACGGCCTGGGCCGCCCGCAGGGCCCTATCCGCGTTCGAGGCCAAGAGCCTCGGCGATCCGATCCTCATCGGAGGCGACCCACTCGTAGATGTCGGCGAGCACGTCTTCGGCGCTCCGCCGGGGCCGCCACTCGTCGAGATCGAACAACCTCGCGCAGTCGGAAAGATAGATGGGGACGTCGCCCTGGCGGGTCTCGGCGACGGGGGTGATCTCCACCCCATTGCCGGTGAGCCGCTGGCAGATGCCGGTCGTCTCGCGCAGCGAGAGGCTGCACTCGTAGCCGCCGCCGGCGTTCACGGTCCGGCCGTCCCACTTGTCGGGGTCGAGCAGCTGCCGCTCGACCAGATCGACCAGGTCCTCGACGTGGAGGAGATCGCGCACTTGCTTGCCATGCCCTCCGAACCCGATGTAGGAGAGCGGGTTGCAGAAGTAATGGGCGAGCATCCAGTGGGTGAATACCCCCTGATCGACCTTTCCCATCTGCCACGGGCCAGCGATGACGCCAAAGCGGTCGATCACGGCGGGCACGCCGAGCGATGCGCGGTACTCCTCGACCAGCAGCTCCGCCGCCAGCTTAGTCGCCCCGTAAAGCGTCCGCGCCCCCTCCAATGGGAAGTCCTCGGAGATCCCGGCCGGCGAGACCCCGCGAACGTCCTGCCCGGCGGCGAGCTCGAAGCGCGTCGCCGTCTCCTCCAGCTTCAGGTCCACCTGCGGCGCCACCGGATACACCCGGCTGGTCGAGAGGAAGACGAAGAAGGCGCCGTCGCGGCGCGCCAGCTCGAGGCAGTTGTAGGCGCCGGTGAGGTTGGTGTGGACGAGGTATCCGGTGTCGCCGTCGACCCCGCTCATCACCGAGGGCTCGGCCGAGCACTCGACGATCGCGTCGAACTTCGGCAGCGCCATCAGCCCCTCCGGCTCACGCACATCCCCCTTGACGAACTCGACCCCGGCCTCCTCCAGCCGCGGCAGGTTCAGCGCCGATCCCTTCCGATAGAGGTTGTCGAGCGCGGTCACTTCCCAGTCGGGATGCCGACCAGCGAGCAAGATCGCCAGGTTCGAGCCGACGAAGCCCGCCCCGCCGGTGATCAGAAGCCGTTTCACGGCGCCCGAGGCTATCGATCCAAGGCCGCGTAACCGGCGCTAGTCATCGCCCAGGTCCTCGATGCTCGCCAACGACACCGCCCGCGTCTGGGAAAACAGGACGAAGAGGCTGACGAAGTTGCCGAGGGCAATCAGCGAGACGATCAGGGCGCTGAGGGCGACATAGCTGGTCCAGCCGGGGATCGATGAGCTGGTGAAGATCTTGAGGAAGAGGACGACGGCGGCGAGGGCGATGCCGACCACGCCGAAGAGGACGAATACAGCGAGGGCGCGGATCGCGATCCGGTCGGTGAACGGCATCAACATTCGCAGGCCGTGCATCGCCAGCTTGCCGTAGGTCATTTTCGACTCGCCCTTATAGCGGCGGCCGCGTTCGCAAGGGACGAACTCGACCGGCATGTCGAGGGCGAGGATCGCCGAGGAGTAGGCGAGGTCGAAGGTCGGATGAAGGAGCGCCCGTTTCGCCACCCGACCGGGCAGCACGGCGTAGTTACCGGTCCGCACCGTGGTCCCGGTCAGCCCGCGGAAGAGCACCCGGAAGAGGCGGTAGAAGATCTTGAAGGCGAGCGGCTCGTGGCGTTTCGTCCGTAGCGCCAGCACCACCCGCGAGTCGGTCGGCGTCTCCCCGTGGAGCGCGGCGAGCAGGCGCGGCAGGTCCTCGGGCCGGTCCTCGCCGTCGGCGTCCATGGTCACCACCGCGTCCTCGTCGGCGACCTGCGGCAGCATCTTGCGCAGCGCGTACACGATGCCGCGCTGGTGACCGAGGTTGAAGGGCGGCTGCAACACGGTGACGTCGCCGAGCTCACGCAGCGGCGCGATGGCCGGGTCCTGTCCGGCGGCGTCGTCGATGACGACGAAGCGGATCGGACCGGTGACGACGGGGTCGGCACCGAGCACCTCGAGCACCCGGTCGCGCAGGATCAGGAAGGAGGCCGTGTCGCGGTAGACCGGGCTGACGATCCAGGTGGTCATCGGGTGGCTGACCGAGTGCCTTCGCGACGCAGGAGTTCGTATCCGCCCCACTGGCCGATCGGCTGGAAGCCCTGTTCGAGGTAGCGCACCAAGGGCCCTTCCCTCGTTCCCCACGACGCTTCCAGAGCGCGATTGCGAAGAAGACAGAGATCCTTGATCGAGGCGGTGTCGTCGATCACTTTCTGCTGGTCTTCTTCATCGAAGAGGGTCTCCCACGCGGTTGCCAGATAAGAGGGCGGTTCCTGTTCGGTCCACTGATAGAAGCTCCCCATCCCAGGCTGCGTCACGAACGCTGGACAATATCTGTCGATATTGGCCGTGATCGTGGTGTACAACGCCACTTCTTCTTCGGACGCGAGCCGGATGTCGGAGGAACCCGGCAGATCGAGAGGGACCGAGTCGTGGTAGGCAGTGCGGTAGAGATCGAGAGGTTCACGCATATAGGTGTTGACGACGAACCACCCGAGGACGACCGCCATCAGGATGGCGAAACCGCCCAGCGCGATCCGGTCGGCCCCGACTTCGACGGCCTCGGCGAGGCCGGCGACGCCGTTCGCCACGCAGAGCGCGCCGGTCGGGACGAGGAGCAGGGCGGAGAGGAAGGTCTGGCTGCCCGCGACCGGGTAGCCGTGCAACGCCTGCAGGACGGCCAACAGCGGCAGAAGCAGGCGAACGAACGACCGCTTCAATGCGCCACCGGGAGTCGTCGTCATCAGCGCCACGCAGACGAACGGGAGCATGCTCAGCGGGTAGCCAGCGAGCGAGGTCGAGTCGAACGGCAGGACCTGCCCGGCCACCGAGAGCGACATCGTCAGCCCGACGACGATCGCCACCACGGACCAGATCCCGCGCCAGACCGGCCCGGCCTCCACGGCCCGTCCGCGCGCCGTGTACCAATAGGCGCAGGCGACCCCGAGGGCGACGAAATCGAAGGCGTAGATCCGGCGTGAGAGTTCCATCGGGAGACTGAAGGCGTTGGCCTGATGCAGGGGCTGCTCGATCACTCCATGGATCAGGCCATGGATGCTGGTGCCGCTGCCGAGGACCGCGACGCAGGAGACGACGGCCAGCACAAGGAAGCCACCAATCAGCCAGCGCAGCTCGCCGACCGGGCGACGATCCGGCTCGCGCGCGCGCAACACCACCACCACCGCCACCGCGCTGAAGACGACGTGGATCGCGTAGTGCCGCGCCCAACCTTCGTCGAACTTCCCCGCCATCAGCAGGATCGGGATGACGATGAAGAGCGCCTCGATCAACATGCGAGGCCAACGCCGACGCCAGAGCGTGGGGTAGCTGAAAGCGCAGGCGAACGCGATCGAGATCACGGCGAAGATGCCGACGTTGATCTTGGTCAGGACGAGCGCCGCGACGACCGCACCGAGCAGCGCCATCGGGTAGGGCGACTCGCCCTCGCCAACGAAGCCGGCGATCAGCAGGATCACTCCGAGCATCAGGCCGATCAACCCGATCGGGTGCATCGGCTCGTTGTTCAGGACGTAGAGCGACGCGAAGCTGAGGATCTGGGTTGCGATGCCGAGCACGATGCTGCGGGTCATCCTCAGGATCGCGAGCCCGAACACGAGGCTCGACAGGACCCAGACGATCATCGTCACGGTCCGCCCCGAGTCGTGCGTCACGGAGATCCCGAAGATCGAGAAGATCCCGCCCCAGAACTCGTAGTAGAAGGGTCCGTACTGAGTGAAGACACGGTCGTAGAGTTCGCCGTGGTTGACGAAGCCTTTCAGCGCGGTGAGCATGTAGCCCTCGTCGTCGTAGCTGGCGAACCCGGTGAACATCCTCGGGTGCGCGATTAAGACGGTGACGATCGTTGCCGCGGCGAAGCCGACAAGGGCGACGATGAGTCGGATGCGGCGATCACCGGCAAGGGCGGCCGCGCGCCGGGCGAGCGCCTCGACGGTCACCCAGACCTGCGCAAGACCGCGAAGAGCGACGTCCCGGCTGGCCAGAACCGACGGGAGGCCTTCGTTCCGCTGGCAAGCCGATAGAGGGTCTCGTTAAGAGGGTCCGAGAGGTCGGGGAACTCGGCATCACTGCCCGCGTCGGAGGCGCCGGCCCGCTGTTTCAACCGTCGCCACATGCCGAGCGGAATCAGCTCCGGGAAGAGGTAGGAGCGCTCGACCACTTCGAACCCGGTAAGTTCGGCCGCGCTCGCCAGTGAAGCCTTGGTGTAGCGACGATAGTGGCCGAGGAGAACGTCCCAGTTGGACCAAAGCGCGGGCAGAGCGGGGACCGTCAACAGTAGCGTCGTGCCGGGGTCGGATTTCGAGGCGAGATCGGTGAGGAAGCCGCGGTCGTCCTCGATGTGCTCGAGGACGTCGAGCATGGTCAGGATCGAGGCGCCGGCATAGTCGCCGCCACTGCGGTTGGCGCCGGCCCCGAATCGGTCGATCAGACTTTTTTCCAGCCCCTCGATCGGCTCGACATAGCCGTACCGCGCGTCCGGGCGGTGCTCGGCCAGATAATCACCGAGAAAGCCAGGGCCGGCGCCGACATCGACGAGTTCGAACGATCCCTTCGGCATGTAAGACTGGACCAGCTCCCAGCGCACGCGGTTCCAGAAGAAACCCTGCGATCGCTCGAGCTGTCGATTGAGATGGGACTCCAGTGGCTCGGCCAAGGCGCGCACGCTATCGGACCTTCCGCCTGACAGGATTTCGCCTGGACCGCGATGCGCGGATCGGCCCATGCAAAGCGCTATCAAACCCTCAGAGGACGTCCACATCCAGGTCTGGCGGGTCGAGCTGGGGGCACAGGTTGGCCGCAGCGAAGCGCGCGCGGCGCTCGGCCGGATCCTCGCCGACGCGCTCGAGGAGCCAGAACCGCCGGCCCTCTTGCCTGGCGACAACGGCAAGCCGCGGCTCGCGGTCGAACCCGGTCGGCTCGGCTTCAATCTCTCCCACTCGGGCGCCTTGGCACTGGTCGCGCTCGCACCGGGCGGGATCGACGTCGGGGTCGATGTCGAGCGGATCAAGGAGCGACGCGACCTCGCCCGGCTTGCCGCTCGCTGGCTTCCCGAGGCCGACGCGCTCGCCGTCGCCGCCGTCCCGCCCGCCGACAAGGCGGCCGTCTTCTACCCCGCCTGGACGCGCCACGAGGCGCGCGTGAAGTGCACCGGAGTCGGCCTCGCCGGGGAGGCGCCGGGGAGCGAGGTGACGGCGGTGCAGGTCGAGATCGACGCCGGCTACGCCGCCGCGGTCGCGATCGGCCCGCGGTCTGCGAAGGACGCCGAGCCGCGCGTCGTCGTCAAGACCTGGGAAGGCTGAGCCGACGCCGGGAGCGCGGCCGCTACGGGCGCGGTTTGCCGCCGGTGATCTGGACGAAGGCGCGCCAGGCCGGCTTCGGGATGAAGTGCGTCGAGTTGCCCTTGAAGAAGCCGACCGAGTCACAGAAGGCGCAGGATTCGGGCAGGTCTTTCCAGGAGAACCAGTCGACCTGCTTGAGGTCGAGCCTGATGCGGTTTTCGAGCAGGAATTTGTAGGCAGCCTTCAATTCTTCGACCTGTCCCTGCACGCCGTGCTCGAAGGCGTCGATGTGAAAATCGTTCTGCGAGCCCCAGCCCATCTCGGTGATGTATAGCGGCACGCGGTCGTGCGCTTTGACCGTCACTTCGTGCACTTCTTCGACGATTTCTTCGAGCTCTTCGGAGTCGATCGCGTACGGGTGCAGGGCGACGCCGTCGAAGTAGCTCTTGATCCCCGGGACTTTGTAGAGCCTTTCGAGGAATTGCGCCGCGGGCATGCCGCGTTTGGCGCCCGCCGTCGGCCGGCCGAACAGCCCGGCGAGGATGACTTTCGCTCCCGGCTCGGTCCTTTTGATCACCGGGGTCGAGAGTTTCAGCAGCTTCGCGTAGGCGATCGGGTCGACCGGATAGGCGAAGTAGAAGTAGTTGGCCTCGTTCCAGATTTCCCAGGTCTTGATCGGCACCGGCCTGGCGATCGGCTTCAGCTTCGCGCCGGGAAGTTCGTAGTCCGGCCCTTCCTTCTCTTTCTTCTGTTCGGCGCGGATCTTCGCGGGCGAGTGTTCGACCCAGAACTGGCCGCCGGGCCCGTAGCGTTCGACCACCGCGCGCAGGAAGGTGACGTAGGCCTTGCGCTGGCGAGCGTTCTGGATCGGCAACGTCGTTTCCTTTTTCGCCACCCACTTCGGCGTCGCGACGATGAAGGGCAGCACCGAGAGGCCCTGCCGCGCCGCTTCTTCGACCACCGGGTCGAAGGCCGCCCAGTTGTAGGGTCCGCGCCTGGTCGGTTGGACGCCGGGCCAGACCAGCGGCGAGCGGATCGCTTCGATCCCGCCGGCCTTCATGTATTCGGCGTCTTTTTCAGTCACCGCCGTCTGCGGGACGATCCCGAAGAAGCCCGCGCCCTTCGCTGGCTTCTTCGGGGTGGGGGAAGTAGCGGCGGAGGCGGGGGTCGTCGCCCCCTGCGAAGTGAGGAGGTAAATGCCACCGCCAAAGGCGAGAACGAGAAGTGCTGCTGCGAGCAGGCGCCTCAAAGGAGTCGGGAGAGTAGCGAACTTCGCCTAAGTGCCGGCTACGCGGCGAAGGCCGCGACGACTCGCCCGTCGAAAGCCGAGATAGCCGCTGCCGTCGGGCGTGACCGGCCGCGCCAGGGACGCGGGTCTCGAGGAATGCCGTCTGGCCGGCGAGCC
>JAOPZF010000232.1 GCA_025964255.1 Solirubrobacterales bacterium
GAGGAATACCGCACCTTCCCGCCGCCCGAGCCCGATACCGACGACGGCCGTCACGCCGCCGACGCGGCCCGGGCGCTGCTGCCGCTGATCGAGCGGCTCGACCCGGCGGTCGTCGTCTCGGACATCCTCACGCTCGCGCCGACCCTCGCCGCCGAGGCCGCCGGGGTGCCGCTTGCCACCCTGATCCCCCACATCTATCCGGTGGTCGAGTCGGGGCAGCCCTTCTTCGCCGTCGGGCTCAGGTCGCCGCGGACGCCGGTCGGCCGGGCGGTGTGGCGGACGGGCCAGCGGGCGCTCGACGTCGGCCTTGAGCACGGGCGTCGCGACCTGAACGGCCAGCGCGAGCGCCTGGGACTCCCGCCCCTTGATCATTTCCACGGTGGGATCAGCCCCGACCTGGCGCTGGTCGCGACCTACCCGCAGCTCGAGTACCCGCGGCGCTGGCCCCCCGGCGTCCACGTGACCGGGCCGATGCCCTTCGAGGTCCCCCACCCAGACGTCGAGCTACCGCCGGGCCGGGCGCCGCTCGTCCTTGTTGCGCCGAGTACCGCGCACGACTCCGAGAACCACCTGGTGCGGACGGCGCTGGCGGCGCTCGCCGAGGAGCCGGTGCGGGTCGTCGCGACCACCAACCGGGTGCGGCCGCAGAGCCCGATCGCGGTCCCCGCCAACGCCGTCCTCGTCGATTGGCTGAGCTACAGCCAGCTGATGCCGATCGCCTCGCTGGTGATCTCCCACGGCGGCCACGGGACGGTCGCACGGGCGCTCGGGGCGGGCGCTCCGGTGCTGATCTCGCCGATCACCGGCGACATGGGCGAGACCGCGATGCGGATCTCCTGGGCCGGCGTCGGCCGCTCGCTGCCGTGGCGCCTCTGCCGCCCCGGCCCCCTGCGGTGGGCCGCCCGCCGCGTCCTCGCCGATCCACGCTTCGCCGCCCGCTCCCGCCGGATCGCCGCCTGGAGCGCGACCCACGACGGCGCCGACCGCGGCGCCGAGCTGGTCGAGCAGCTGGCCCTCCGCCGCAGCGGCAGCCTGGCATCCTGAGGGCATGGAGTGTTACTGCGGTTGCGGCAGACGCGTCTCGCGTCGTTTGACCGACACCAACCTGCGGATCGGCGAAGTCGCGTTGGAGCTACTCGCCTGGGACAAGCGCCGGGCGATGAGCCCGATGGACCCCGCTGACTTCGTCGAGACCGAGCGGCTGATCGACCGCGGCGCCAACTCCCATAGGCGGCTGCTCGCGGCCCTGCACGCGGAAGTCGACGAGGTCTCGCCGGTGGAGAGCGAAGAATGGCTGGTCGAATCACGGGCGCGCTGGAAGGACCGCGAGGAGATGACCGAACGCGGCGGCTTCCTCCGCGGCCGCAAGCTGAAGCTGACCAAGGACGATCTCGCCCGCATCGATCGCGTCCATCCCGAGCACAGCTTCTCGGCGTCGTCCCCCGTGCCGGTCGAGGTTTCCAGCGCCCGCGGCGAAGCCGCCGATCCCGCCGGTCAACTCCAGCGCCTCCGCTCCCTGCGCGCCGAGGGCATCCTCACCGAGGATGAGTTCCGCGCCGCCGAGGCGCGCCTCCTCGACTAGGCCTCAGCCTTTCGGGTGACTGGGCCAGCTGGCGTCGCGGATCGCGTGCGCGATGTCGCTGATGACGTGGTCGTGGCCTTCGAGGGCGGCGAGGAGCTCCGCGTCTGAGGCGAATTTCGGCGTAAGCATGTGCTGGGTGACGAGCAGCGCGTCCTCGATCTCGTGGGTCGAGGCTTTCTCGCCGAACGGCGAGACCGAGCTGCGCTTGGCGGCTTCCTGCAAGCGCTCCATCTGGACCTTTCCGAGCGGCCGGAAGGTCACCGTGCCGAGGGCGTGAACGTCGATTTCCTGCGTGTCTCTGGCCATCGCCCGATTATGGCTGGTTGCGACGGTCGGGCAGAAGGTCGTCCGACAAGGGCCCTGTCCGGGAGCAGACGCATACCGAAACAAAGCCGTGGGTATGAGGTTTCAAGCGTCAAGCGGCGGCCCCTGGGACCGTCACACCGGACAAGGAGATTGATGATGATCAGGGCCTGGAAGACCACCGTTTCGGTGGTGATGGTGACCTGCGTGAGTGCGGCCGCAATGGTTGGAACCGCGGAGGCGGCGGGGCCCGCATCACCGGCCGCGGCACCGGCGGGCATTGCTGGGGAACGCGACGCGAGCTTCGGCAACGGCGGAAAGGTCACGATCGGCTTCCCGTCGGAAAGCGCCGGATCGAGCGGGGCGGAATTCGAGCTCCCCTTCGAATTCACCCCGGGCCACCAGAAGATGGCCGTGGCGCCGGGCGGCAAGCTCGTCGTCGCCGGCGCTTCCAAGATCGTCCGCTACCTCGAAGACGGCAAGCTCGATCCGACCTTCGGCAAGGGCGGCGTCGTCAAGGTGCCGCGTCCTGAAGGGGGCGTCTTCGTTCTCTCCAGCGTCACCGTCGATTCGGACGGGCGCGTCATCGTCGTCGGGCTGACCCGGCCGCTGCCGACCAACTCGACCCCGGACCCGGTAATCAGCGACGCCACGGTGATGCGCTACACCTCTGCCGGCAAGCCGGACCCGACCTTCGGCACCAAGGGACTTCTGATCACCGAATTCGGGCTGGGCGCGCCGAAGACCAAGGAAGGCACCTACGGTGGCGCCTCGGTCGGGCTACGGAGCGTGACCACCGACTCGCAGAACCGCATCGTCGTCAGCGGTGGGTACGTGACGGAACTCGCCGGCTGCTCTCGCAGCGTCAACTCCAAGGGCTTCGTCGCCCGCCTCACCGAAAACGGAGCGCTCGATCCGAGCTTCGGGGCCGGCGGCATCCGCGCCCTCGGCACGATCGCCAGCCTCGGCCAGATCGCTCCTTTCTCCGGCGGCTACCTGACCGCCGGAACCGGTGGCCCGTTCTGCTCGGGCGCCGAAGGGCCGGCGGAGCTCCTGACCGCCTTCACCGACGCGGGCAACCTGAATTCGAGCTTCGCCTCGTTCAGCTTCCGCACCCTGAAACGCGTGGCGCCGATCGCGATGACGGTCACGCCCACCGGCAAGATCCTGCTGCTCGGGGAACAGCAGAGCAAGCGCTACTACCACAGGGTCGCCAGAATCGAAGAAGGCAAAAAAGTCGCCAAGAGGGTCAGCAAGACGGTCCTGTACCAGGTCGTCGAGCGGCTGCTTCCGAGCGGCGCCTTCGATCCCGGCTTCAACCGCACCGGATCGGCTCAATACCGCGACCCGCAGAGGGGTTCTTTCACCGACCTGACCGGGGACGCCGGAGAACGGACCTACCTCATTGGTAGCACCGGCAAACGTGTCTCCAGTGCCCCTCATAACCAGACCCTGCGCCGGACCTTCGTTCTCGGCAGGCTCAACCCGAAGGGCACCTACGATCACACCTTCGGTAACCGGGGCAAAGTGAACACCGGCTTCGGCGGCCCCTCGAGCGCCGTCGCGACGCAGGTCGCCCTCGACGCCAAAGGCCGGATCCTGGTCGGCGGCGCCATCGTCACGCCCGAACTCCAGAGCGGCGGCGGCTTCGCCATCGCCCGCTACCTGCCCGGCAGGTAGCGGGCGGGTAGCCGCTGGTCCCCGGGGAATCGGCATTTCACACCGGATGCGCTCCCGGGTCACCATCGCCATATGCCCGCTGCTCGTGGGCAGCGTCGCCATGGGGATCTGTGCACCGTCCGCCGGGGCCCTCGGCGGCCCATCGACGGCTCGATGCGTAGACGCGGGGGTGCGGCCGCTACCCCTTCTCCGAGGGCACTTGAATCTGAATCGGTCGCCAGGCTTCAGCTTTCCCGAACTGCTGATCCACTACCGCACTCCCGCGCTTCCAAAAGAATGCGAGCGGAACTACCGGCGGTCGGTCGCCGTGTCGGTTGGGGTCAAGCTCCGGGGGCGCCCAGGCATCCTCTCGATCGGCCGAGAATTTCGACCGGTCGAATGGCTGACCTTCGTCGTCGGCTTCAAGGCGAAAGGCCCCGAACGGAAGGGACTGGTCCGCGGCATCGCCTTCTCGGAAAAGCTGCCCTGCACGGAAAAGCTCATCGGTCAGGTGCGCTACCGGGTGACTACCGACAGCGGCCGGCTCCTCCGCGAACGGATCGCTCCGTTCAGACCCTCATTTGCCCGCTGCGGCGCTGCGACGAGCTAGGTGACCCGCCTCACCACGTTCCGAACGCCATGAAGTAGATCCGGGCCCGCCGAGAGGCTGTGGGTGTCGAAGCCCCCGACCTCAAGGAGGACCCGGATGCAGCACCGTAACGCCCCGCTCACC
>JAOPZF010000147.1 GCA_025964255.1 Solirubrobacterales bacterium
CTCGGCGTCTGCGTGGCGACCTACATCTTCATATCCGATCAGACCTCGGGGGCGCCGGCCTGCCTGGCGGGGGGCACCGGCTGCGAGACCGTCGCCAAAAGCTCCTACTCGCACATCCTCGGGATAAACGTCTCGATCATCGGCCTCGTCGGCTGGCTACTGATCCTCGGAACCGTGCTCTTCGGTAACGATTACGCGCGGCTCGGGGGCTTTCTGTTCACGCTCGGCGGCTTCGGCTTCAGCATCTACCTGACCTACCTGGAGATCTGGAACATCGAAGCGATCTGCCAGTGGTGCGTGAGCAACGCGGTCCTGATGACGATCTGCTTCCTGCTCAACATCACCCGGTTGCTCGGCTACATCGGCACGCCCGCGGGCGGCGATGTGTTCGGGGGCCGAAGCGGCGGAGGCGCCGCCAGGCCGATCGCCGAAGACGGCTGATCAGGTAGGGACGGCTACAGTCGTCAGTCGCAGGGCAGCACCGATTTCGCACGTAAACAACACGGAGGACTGACAGCACCGATGGCCAACAACGAGCGCTCACGAGAAAAACGCCGCGAAGAACGGCTCGCGGAGGAATCGAAAGCGGCCAGCGGTGACCGGCGGACCCGGTTGCTCCAGTTCGCCGCGGGCGGCGTATTCCTGGCCATCATCATCGTCGTCGTGGTAATCGTCGCCGTCGGCGGCGGCAGCAGCTCGGGCGGCGATGCCGCCAATCTGGTCGAAAAGCCGGAGGTCGAAAAACTGCTCAGCGGGAGCTCGCAGTACGGGACGACGATCGGCAGCAAGACCGCCCCGGTGAAGCTCTACGAGTACGGGGACCTGCAGTGCCCGGTCTGCAAAGAGTACTCGGAAGAATTCCTGCCTGAAGTCATCGAAAACCAGGTGAAAAAAGGCGAAGCCAGCATCACCTTCCGCAACTTCATCATCATCGGCCCGCAGTCGATCCCAGCCGGGGAAGCCGCCCTCGCGGCAGGCGCCCAGGACAAGGGCTGGAGCTTCATCGAGACCTGGTATCGCAACCAGGGCGAGGAGAACTCGGGCTACGCGACCGACGAATTCATCGAATCGATGGCCAAGTACGTCGGCATTCCGAACTTCGCCAAATGGAAGAAAGAATGGAAGAGCAAGAAGTTCAAAAAGACGGTCGAAAAAACGACGTCGCAAGCCCAGACTCTCGGCTTCACCGGGACGCCGTCGTTCTCGATCGAAGGTCCTAAATCGGAAGGGCTGGAACTGCTCGGCACGCCCGGCTCGACCGAAGCGATCGAAGAAGCGATCGAAAAGGCCAGCTGACGTTGACGGCGCTGCTCGCCGCGTGACGGTCCGATGAGCGACCAGGACGACAGAGGACAGCGCCGCGACGAGCGGCTCGAGGCCGAGGAGAAAGCGACCGAAGCGGCCCGACGCCAGCGGCTGCTTCAGCTGTCCGTCGGAGGCGTCTTCCTGGCGATCATCATCGTCGTGGTCATCATCGTCGTCGCCGGCTCCGGCGGCAGCAGCAAGGGCGGCGAATCGTCGAACCTGAGCGACGTCGGCGAGGTCAACACGCTGCTCACGGGGATCCCGCAGAACGCCACGGTGTTAGGTAAACCTGGCGCGCCGGTGAAGATGTTCGAGTACGGCGACCTGCAGTGCCCGTACTGTAAAGAAAACGCGGAAACCGTCACGCCGCCGATCATCGAAAACGCCGTCCGCAAGGGCGAAGTCAGCCTCACGTTCCGCAACTTCATCATCATCGGGCCCGATTCAGTCCCCGCCGGCGAAGCCGCTCTGGCGGCCGGGGCGCAAGGCAAAGCCTGGAACTTCATCGAGCTCTGGTACCGCAACCAGGGTGAGGAGAACTCTGGCTACGTGACCGAAGAATTCATCGAATCGATCGGCAAGGGCTCAGGCATTCCGAACCTGACCCAGTGGAACAAAGAACGTAAGAGCAAAAAGTACAAAAAGACGCTCGAAGAAACGACCAAGCAGGCCCAGAAGATCGGCTTCGAAGGAACGCCGTCGTTCGCGGTCGAAGGTCCGAATTCCAAAGGCCTCGAACTCGTCGGCACGCCCGAAACCACCGGCCAGCTCGAAGAAGCGATCGAAAAAGCGAGCTAGCCCTCCGGGCTTCTCGTCTCGGGTTTACATAACCAAGATTATCGTGCGTTGATTCTAGAAGGGATGGCCCCGGGCGCGAAGAAAGCCATCTCCGTGCTTCGTCGAATCCGACTCCTCCCGGGGCTTCGCTCGAGATCGAACATTGAATTCGCCGTCTACGCGACGATGTTCTGCGTCTTCGTCATCGCTGGCTTCATGGCTGTTTCCTCGCCATCGTTCCTTCGGAATCCTCCGAACGATCTGCTTGAGGCTCTCGCAGGAGTCGGAGCGACGCTCTTCGTCTCCTACAGCGTCGGGATGAGCTCCCTCTTTCAGCGGATCCGACGTGACGGAGAAACTGAGACCCTCCTGGGCGTCCTTGTCGGGCTGGGCCTGTCAGGGGTCATCGGCGTCGGCCTCAGCTTGGCGCTGCTGGACGTATCCCAGCCTTTCGGATGGCTCGCACGTTTCGCGCTCTGCTGGGCGGGCGGGTCGCTCGTCGGCCTTGCTGCGTTCATCGCCGTTTTGCCCCTGTTCGCTTACGAAGATGCACGGGCGCGCCACGTCAATCAGGACGAGTAGACATAACTCCGTGACTACGCGCCCCACCCATGGTGAGTTCGCAGTTAGGTCCGCATACCGAACGGAAAGTGCGAACTCAGCTGCTGAGTACGGCGGTGCCGCGGATCAGCGGGCGGACGATCGGGGCTGCTTTCGGCATCTTGGTGTGGTCGATCTCCTCGACCTTGAATGACGAGGCTCGGAGGTTGGCCTCGGTGTCGCGGTTGCAGTGGCAGCCGTCGGCGAGGAAGCGCCAAGGCTTCTCGAGTCGATCCTGCCAGCGGGCGCTTGAGGCGGCCTCGGCGCGGACGTGCTCGATGAAGAGCAGATGGCCGCCGGGCTTGAGGACCCGGGCCAGTTCGCGGAT
Organism: Solirubrobacterales bacterium; assembly: GCA_025964255.1. Taxonomy (GTDB): domain Bacteria; phylum Actinomycetota; class Thermoleophilia; order Solirubrobacterales; family 70-9; genus VAYN01. The sequence continues at coordinate 3,011 of JAOPZF010000147.1, forward strand.
CGCCGCGACCGGGTCGGGGATCGTGCAGAGGACGAGCGTCGCGACCGCGGTGTCGAAGGTGTCATCAGGGAAAGGAAGAGCTTCCGCGGGGGCCGCGACCAGCTGCGCGGGCACCGGTTTGATCGGGGCGGCGAGCGCGTCGGCGGGATCGACCGACACTCCCCCGTGGGTCCCGACCTCGTCCTCGCCTCGCTCCGCGAGACGTTTTCGCAGCTGCGCTCCCATGTGCGGGTCGGGCTCGACCAGGGTCAGGTCCTCGACGCCGTCCCCGTACAGCTCGAGGTTCACGCCGGTCCCGGCGCCGATCTCGATCACGCGGCCGCTCGCCCCTGCCAGCAACTCGCCGCGCATCGCGCCGAGGCCGTTCTCCTCGGTCGCCTTCAGCGCCCGGTCGTAGAAACGGGCGAAGACGCGACCCCAGGTCGCGTCGTACGCCTTTCCCATCGCTCCGGCGGCCATCTGCTCAGTTGACCACACCAGGGCGCGGTCGGGTCGAAAAACCTCAGCGGGCGGCGTGATCCTCCGCAGCCGGCGCCGCCTTGTCGGCAGGCGCGCCCTCGTCGTCCGGCGCGTGGTCGCCGCCGCTCTGCGTGACGCGATCCTCATAGGCGGCCCGCGCGCCGTGGTCGACCTCGGTCATCAGCTTGTCGGTGCCCATCGTCCGGCCGACCCACTCGGCCGCGGCCCGCGGCATCAGGTAGGCGGCCCGCAGCAGCGCGCCGTTGGATTTCGGCACGTAGACGTCGAATCGCGGCACTTCGAGCGCGTCGACGATCGCCTCCGCCACGTCGACCGCCTCGATCGGCTTGACGAAACGCTGGTCGACGACGCCGGAGGTCAGCTCGGTGTTGACGATCGTCGGCATCACGCAGGAGATCTCGATGCCGCGGCCACGGATCTCGCCGCGCACCGACTCGCTCAGCCCGACCACCGCGTGCTTGGTCGCCGAATAGGTCGCGATTCCCGGCACCCCGGTTTTGCCCGCCTGCGAGGCGATGTTGACGATGTGGCCGCTGTTGCGGGGCAGCATGCGCTGGAGCGCCAGCTGGGTCCCGTTGATCACGCCGATCAGATTGATCTCGATCTGGCGTCGGAACGACTCCTCGGACTCCTCGACGAACGGCGTCACCGGCATGATCCCGGCGTTGTTGATGACCACGTCGACGGTCCCAAGCTGACGCTCGGCCTCGTCGAGGAAGTGCTCGAACGAGGCCCGGTCGCTGACGTCGAGCGCCAGCGCGATACTGCCGCCCCCCAGCCCCGCCGCCGTCTCCTCGGCCGTCGCCAGGTCGACGTCGCCGAGCGCCAGCCGCGCCCCGCGCCGCGCCAACGCCTCCGCCGTCGCCTTGCCGATCCCGCGCGCGCCGCCGGTGATCGCCACGACCTTCCCGTTCAGTGACCGCCGCTCTCTCGCCATGACTCCTCCTCCCCGGCCGCCGGGCCGGTGTCGGCCTACCCGGCCGGTTTGTAGACGGTGACCACGGCGGCACCGCCGAGGCCGATGTTGTGCTGGAGCGCCACCCGCGCGCCCTCGACCTGCCGCTTGCCCGCTTCCCCGCGCAGCTGCCAGGTCAGTTCGGAGCACTGTGCCAGCCCGGTCGCCCCGAGCGGGTGCCCCTTGGAGATCAGGCCGCCGGACGGGTTGACCACCACCTGGCCGCCGAAGGTCGTCGCTTCCGCCTCGACCAGCTTGTGGCCCTCCCCCTCCGCCGCGAACCCGAGGGCTTCGTAGGTGATGAGCTCGTTGGCGCTGAAGCAGTCGTGGAGCTCGCAGACGTCGACCTCGTAAGCGGCCACTTCGGCCTCCTCGTAGGCGGCGTCCGCCGCCGTCCGCGACATCTCCGAGCCGACGATCGTCATGCAGTCGGCGTTCTCGTCGAAGGTCGAGGAGAGGTCGGTGACCATCGACTGGCCGGCGATCTCGACTGCTTTGTCCCAGAGGTCGTGCGAGTCGACATAACTCTCACTGGCAACGATCGCGCAGGCCGCCCCGTCGGAGGTCGGCGAGCATTGCAGCTTGGTCAGCGGGTCGTGGATCATCTTCGCCGCCTTGATATCCGCGAGGCTGTATTCGTCCTGGAACTGGGCGTAAGGGTTGTTGACCGAGTGCTTGTGGTTCTTCCAGCCGATCCACGCGTAGTGGTCGGCGGTCGAGCCGTAGCGCTCCATGTGCTCGCGCCCGGCGTTGCCGAACATCTGCGGCGCCGGCGGCG
>JAOPZF010000072.1 GCA_025964255.1 Solirubrobacterales bacterium
TCACGCGATTGGAGGCGACAAGCTCCCCGATGACATCGTCGGTGACGGCCGGCCCGGCGGTCCGGATGACATCGAATTCGGAATGAGGCAGGCCGAGTATCGCCGGGAGGTCCGAGACGCGTGGATCCATGCAGGTCACGACTGCGATCGCGGGCGTCGGCCTTTCAGCAAGCGCTGGGTGAGGCGTCTCCGCGAAGCTCCGATTTCCGGCCACGGCTTTGTCGATAAGGCTCATCGCTTGGCTCCAGTTCGGTCAGGTTTGGCAACCCGCCCGGGTATAGACGAGGACGCTTGTCGACACAAGCCCTTGGTCGAAAGAGGAGCCCCGTCAAGGGGCCATCTCGCACCCCTTTATGTGGTGCCCGGCTAGCTGATCTCAGTCGAAGACGCTCTCGTCGAGGCCCGACTGACGAAGGATCGAGCGGAAGGTCCCTCGAGGGATCTCCTTACGTCCCGCAGGGACGATGACCGTCCTCGTCGGCGATCCGGTCTTGCGGTACTTGACGTGACTGCCCCGCTGGGAGACGAAGTCGAACCCGTTGCCCTCCAGCGCCGCGATCACCTGCCGCGACGAGTGGAGCTTAGGCACGCTCGAGGGTCAGACGACGGACCTCGGGTCCTTCGACCTTGGCGACCGCATCCGCGGGAGCGTCCTCGAAATAGAGCTCGAGCGCCTCTCGCAGATTCGCGAGTGCGTCGTCCCATCAGTCAGAGGATACGCCAGTTCTCGCACTCAGTTCGAGCTGTCTGCCCCTCCCCTTCGGCTGACCGCGCTGCTACCGTTCGACCTCATGAGTCGACCCGACCGCAACAGCTTCGCCACCGCATCCAGCGGTTGCCTCGTCGCGGTCCTCGTCGTCCTCGTCCCCCACTAGGGGGATCGATCGTCAGCGCCAGATGGCGCCTCACCCAATCGCGACCCGACCCCGTCGGGCCCATCGACACGACTGACGATCGGAATCAAGACATGTCCATCACCGGTATCTCAGAGCGCCCCGCCGACGCCCCGACCCCGCCGCGGGTCGAGCAACCTCGAGGAGCTGACGTCGTCCTGCGCGTGCTCGAGGAGGAGGGCGCGGAGGTCTGCTTCGGCATACCGGGAGGGGCGATCCTGCCGCTCTACGACGCGATCGCCCGTGGCACCTCGATCCGCCACTTCCTCGCCCAGCACGAGCAGGGCGCGGGCCACATGGCGGAGGGCTACGCGCGGGCCGACGGCAGGCCGGGCGTGGTGCTGGCGACCTCGGGGCCGGGAGCGACGAACCTGGTGACGCCGATCGCGAACGCGGCGATGGACTCGACGCCGCTGCTCTGCCTGACCGGCCAGGTGCGCACCGACCTGATCGGCACGGACGCCTTCCAGGAGTGCGACATCGTCGCGATCACCGCGCCGCTGGTGAAGGGTTCGTGGTTCGTCGCCGAGGTCGAGGAACTGGCCGACGCCGTCCGCCAGGCCTACCGCCTGGCCGCGGAGGGCAGGCCGGGACCGGTGCTGGTCGACATCCCCCGGGATGTCCAGGAGGCCCGCGTCGCCTACGCGCCACCGCCGCGACCGGGACCGCATCGACGCCGGGCGGCCACGCCGCCGGCCGCCTCCGAGGCCGCGATCACCGCTACCGCCCGGGCGATCGAAGCGGCGCGGCGCCCGGTCCTCTACGCGGGTGGCGGCGTGACCGCGGCCGGCGCGACGGAGGAGCTGCGGGCGTTCGCCGAGGCGGCGCGACTGCCGGTGGTCTCCACCCTGATGGCGAAGGGCGCCTTCCCCGAGTCGCACCCGCTGGCTTTCGGCTCGCCCGGCATACACGGCGGTCGCTGGGCGAACCTCGCCCTCCAGGGCGCGGATCTGATCGTCGCCGTCGGCGCCCGCTTCGACGACCGTGTCACCGGGCACGCCGACGCCTTCGCCCCCGCCGCGCGAATCGTCCACTTCGACCTCGACCCGCGCGAGGTCGGCAAGATCAAGCCCGCCGAGTTCCCGGTGGTGGGCGAGCTCGGCGACGCCCTGGGACGCACCCGGCGCGCCCTCCGCCGGCCGCCCGTGACCGAGGCGTGGCTCGCCGAGATCCGCGACTGGCGCCGGCGGCACCCGCTGTCCTACGACGAGTCGCCGCCGACCCTGAAGCCGCAGACGGTGATCCGGCGGCTCGACGAATGGCTGGCCGATCGCCCCGACGTGGTCTGGACGACCGGCGTCGGCCAACACCAGATGTGGGCGATGCAGCACCTGTCGTGCGAGCGCCCGCGCTCCTTCCTCACCTCCGGCGGCCACGGGACTATGGGGTTCGGGGTCCCGGCGGCGATCGGGGCGCGCGCGGCGCGGCCGGACGCGGCGGTGGTCTGCATCGACGGCGACGCCTCCTTCCTGATGACCTGCCAGGAGTTGGCGACCGCGGTCGCCGAAGAGATGCCGGTCCTAGTCGTCGTCCTCAACAACTCCGGCATGGGGATGGTGGTCCAGCAGCAGGACATGTTCTTCGCCGGGCGCCGGTCCCAATCCCACGCCCCACCAGGCACCGACCTGGCCCTCGTCGCCCGCGGCTTCGGCGCGCAGGCCTTCACGATCAAGGACGAGGAGTGGCTGAGGGTGACGGTCGCCGAGGCGCTGCGCTCCGGCCGCCCGACCGTCCTCGACGTGTGGGTGGATCCCGATGAGCGCGTCTACCCCGTGGCCAAGCCGGGAGCCGCCGCGGCGGAGATGTTCGAGCACGGCGAGGGCGGATGACCGTCGTGGATGACCGCGACCACGATGTCGCCCTATGCTCGGCTGTATGGAGATCCTCGCCAGTCGCATCCTGCTGCACCCGGCCGACCTCGACCGGTCGCTGCGCTTCTACGAGGAGACGATCGGGCTTGCCATCTACCGTGAATGGGGGTCGGGGCCGTCGCGTGGCGTGGCCTTCTTCCTCGGCGGGGGAGGCGTGCTCGAGATCTCGGGCGGCAGCCCGCAGCCACCTTCCGGGGCGACGGAGTTGGTGCTGCAGGTGCGCGACCTGCGCGCGACGTTCGCACTACTCGTCGAGCGAGGCGTCACGCCGGAGGGAGAACCTGAGCTGAAGCCTTGGGGGCTGCTCGAGATGACCGTTCACGACCCGGACGGGCTCGCCCTGATCTTCGTCGAGGTGCCGGCGGACCATCCCCGGCGTAGAAGCTAGGCCGCTCCGAGGGTCCTCCGCTTCCCCGACGGGCGTTGAGGCGATCTCGGGCTGACGGGGATTCCGATTTCTGGGCGATGTACTGATGGGCGATGGACGTCAGGAGGGCGACGAGGGCCAGGGGAAGCAACGCAACCTTCTAGATCGTCAGCTCTTACGCGCTCGTACCGCGGTGAAGGAGATCGTCTCCGTCCACCAGCCCGGGTCGGCGCAATGCGCGAGGAAGGCGTCGATCAACCCGTCGTCGAAGTGGCCGGAGCCCACCAACGGTCCTCGCAGCTCGGCGACCGTCTCCGTCCAGTACTCGGCCCAGCGGGAGCCGCCGTTGTAGACGGCCGTCTCGGCGGTCCCCTCGATCTGCTCGAGCCCAAGCGCCGCGAGTCGCGGAGCCAGGCTGCGGCCGACGTGGTAATCGATCCCCTGGTCCCCTGCCCAGGCGAGCCATCCGTCCCAGAATTCTCTTATCGGCGGCGGCCCGGCGACGCTGACCGGGAGGAAGTCCGGCTCGATCAGCAGGATCGCCCCGCCCCGGGCGAGACTGGCGACAAGGTTGGCGATCGCCAGCTCGGGATCGGCGAGGTGGTGGAGGACAGCCCGCGCGGTCACCAGGTCGAAGCCGCCTGGATCGACCGGCCCGGCAAGGATGTCGCCTTGTCGGAACTCGAGGTCAGGGGCGCGGGTGGCGATCAGCGAAAGATCGAGGTCGACGCCGACGACGCTCCCCCCGGGCGCGACCTGCGCGGCCAGCCAGGCGGCGATCGAGCCGTTTCCACAGCCGACCTCCAAGGCCTTCCCGCCGGGGCCGATGCCGAGCTCACCGAGGTGCCGGCGGTGCATCGGGTCGAGCAGCCGCGACATCAGCGCCAGCCGCCTGCCCTCCCCTTCGAGGTGATGATCGAGGACGTACTCGCTCACCGTGTGATCGCGCTGGCCTAGCCGCGCTTGCGGGCCGGGGTGCCGGTAAGGCGGGCGAAAGCGGCGTCCTTGACCCGGTCCGGCGTGACCCCGCTGAGCGCCGCCTGGACTCGGACGTCGGTGCCGACCGGGTAGCGCGCCCGCGGCCTTGCCGCGGTCAAGGCCTTCTCGATCGCTGCCGCCACCGTGTCCACGGGTTTCGCCATCTTCTGCATCCGCGGCACCGTCTTGCGCATCCCGTCGAGGTGCTCGGCGTACAGCTCGCGGTGCTCGGCGCTCATCTCCGCCGCTTCGGCCTCGAGCGTCTCCGGCGCCTTGCGCCAGAGGTCGGTGTCGGTCATCGCCGGCTCGACCAGGATCACCTTGATCCCCCAGGGCCGAAGCTCCAGGCGCCAGGCATCGGCGATCGCCTCGAGCGCGAACTTGGAGGCGTTGTAGGCGCCGGTCATCGGGGTCGAGATCACGCCGCTGAGAGAGGAGACGAAGACGATCCGCCCGCGCGAGGCGCGCAGCCGCGGCAGCACCAGGTTGGTGAGCGCGACGGCGCCGACGACGTTGACGTCGAACTGCTCGCGGAGGTCAGTGGCCGACAGGGTCTCGAGGGGACCGGAGACGACGATGCCGGCGTTGTTGACGATCGCGTCGAGACGCTCCGGGAGGGCCGCATCGAGGGCGGCGATCTGCTCGTCGCTCGTCACCTCGAGCTGCAACGGGTGGACCGCGGCGCCCCCCGCCTCGGCCGCCAGCTCCTGGCCGTCGGCGGCGCTCCGCACCGTCGCCCAGACCGTCCACCCGGCGCGCGCCAATCGCAACGTGGTCGCGCGGCCGATACCGCGACTGGCACCGGTGAGAAGGACGGCAGGCATCGGCCGACCCTATACGCCCGTTCGAACTAGGAGGCCTCGACCTCCGAGAGCAGGCCCGTTTCCATGTCGAGGACGAAACCTCGTACCGGTACCTTCTTGGCGATCCAGGGGTGCGATCTCACCTTCTCGATCTGCTCACGAGTGTGCTGCTCAGGGTCTTGGTAGGAGAAGAACTGCATCGGCGCCGGCGATGCATCGCCGGTTTCCGAGGTCAGTCGCGAGTTCAACTCCTCGTCGGTGAAGGTCGTGAATCCGCACCCGGTGTGGTTCAGAAGCATGATCTCTGTCGTTCCGATCACGCGATTGGAGGCGACAAGCTCCCCGATGACATCGTCGGTGACGGCCGGCCCGGCGGTCCGGATTACATCGAATTCGGAATGAGGCAGGCCGAGTATCGCCGGGAGGTCGGAGACGCGTGGATCCATGACTCATCGCCTGGCTCCAGTTCGTTCAGGTTTGGCAACCCGCCGGGTATAGACGAGGACGCTTGTCGATGGTCGAAAGAGGCGCCTCGCGCCTAACTCTCTACATCCAGTAACGCTCGCCCGATCCGACCTCGCGGACCTGGAAGACACAGGCGGTCCCGGGGCTGTGGGCGACCTGGCCTTGGCCCGCCGCCACTTCGCTCCAGATGAAGCCGGCGGGGGTCGACAGCTGCGGCGTCGAGCTCCACCACACGTTGCGGCCGCTGCAGGTGGTCGGCAGCTTCCATCCCCTCTTCGCGACGACCGCGGCGAACGCGCACGGTTCTCTGTAGTTGCGGTTCCAGCAGCCCGGCCCGAGCAGGTCGTAGTCACCATTCGCCGGCATCCGCCAGTTGTCGAAGCCGCCGACCCTGCTCTCCCGCACGTCGGCGACGGCCCGCGACCAGTCGACCGGCGCGGCGCCCTCCTTCGTGTACCAGAGCAGTCGAGACTGCGTGTCGATCAACCAGGAGCTCGTGCCGGGCAACCCTTTCGGCAGCTCCGCCACCTGCTTGGCGATCGCCTCTTTCGCTTCCCTGCCGATCTCTTTCGCGTCAGCTTCGGCCTTTTCGACCTGCGACGGGGTGGTCGCGAGCGCGACTTTCGCCTGCGCGACCTCGGCGGCGAGCAGGGCCTGGAAGGCGGCGTAAGCGTCGTAGGCCTCGCTCAGGTTTTCAGTCTCTTTCGGGCCCCAGAAGCGGACGCCCAGCTTCTGCTGGTCGCTGAGCGCGGGGATGATTCCTTTGCGGCCGCCCGGCGCGGTCAGCACGAAGCTCTGGAAAGTCTTGCGATAGGGCGCGAGGTTGTCCTGGATGAAGCGCGCCAGCGATCGGCTTCGCGCCTGCCGTTCTTCGGCGTCCTTTTCCTTGCCGATGTCGGCGAGTTCTTCCTGGACGTAGGAGATCGCCCCCATGTACTTCTGCAGCTCGATCCAATACTGGTTGGAGCGGATCTCGGCGACGTCCGCGGCGATGTCGTCGAGCTTGCGATCGAGCACGTCGAGTCGTTTGTTGATCTCGGCCAGCTGCCGCAGGACGTCCTCGATGCCCGGCCCCGACTGCGGCTCTTTGATCAGGTCGAAGATCAGTCGCGTGAACTCCGGGCTGGTGATTTTCCCCGCGATGTCGTCGGCGTAGGCGCCTGGGGCCTCGCCGACCTTGACTTCCGATCCCGCCTTGGCGGCTTGGTCCCCGGACTCGGGCCCGGGCGCCTGGTCACCGGGCTTGGGCCCGACCTCGCCAGGCTTTATCGCCTGGTGGGCGAAGGCCGGGGCCGCGGCCGCACCGCCGCCGACCAACACCGCGGCCGTCGCGAGCAGCGCGACGGCCGTCGCCAAGGCCAGGACGTGAGATCGCTTCATCTGATTCATCCCGCGGGCTATCGACAGCCGGTCGATAAACCTGAAGCAATTTCGCCCCGACGACTCCGGGCGGCCGAGCAGCGGAGCCGATCAGCCTGCGTGCTTCTGCCTGATCGTCGCGGCGCTCTTCCCGGCGCGCTTGGTCACCGAGGAGACGATTTTCGCCGTCTTGGGGGACAACGAACCGCCACCGCGGGCCACCCGAATCGTCGAAGTCTTCCGTACGGTGTTCATCCGTTCACGGTACCGCAATGTCCAGACGTGCGGCTCTCCATCATTTCGACTGAGTGAAGAATTCGGCGGCCGCATCACTCAACGCTCTGTCGATGGCTTCGAGGAATTCCGGCGGTGCTTTACTCGCGCTGAGGGCAGAGTCTCCAAGCGGCGTCGCCGAGGTCAGGGTGAGCGAGCCGACCAGGCAGCGCTCGGGGTCGCGAACGAGGATCGGGATGCCCCGGATGAACCGCCAGCGGGTCGTGTAGACGGCGGGGTCCTGCTCCACCGCGACGCCCTGAAGGATCGCGAGGACACCAACCCACCGGCTGTCGACGTGCATCGGCCGGGCCTCGATCGCCCGTCGATCGCGCCAGACCTGTTCACTGGTTCCCCACAGTTCGGCAACTCCCGCGGCGTGGTCGGCCACCCACAATCCAAGGCCGACATCCTCTCCGTCAAGCTCGATCCCGAGACGATCGGCAATCGAACGCACGTCCTTGACTCGACTCTCGAGCCATCCCGAGAGTTCCTCCTGGGCTTCAAGAAAGCCATCTTGGCTTGCCGGCATGAGCCCCGCCTTGGCGGTCGCGAGACGTGCAGCCGCCCGTTCGGGGAACCCAGTCCCTGCCGGACTCTGGTCGTGAAGGCCGATCTCGTGCACGAACTGGGCGACCTCGCCGTAGTAGTTGCTCCAGATCGGCTTCACCCCTGCCAACTTCCACCGTGCCGCGGCAGAACGCTCGAGGCTGGAACGCACCGCCTCGTTCGGCGCTCGCGAGGCTTGGCGTACGAAAACCGCCAGGTGTTGGCGCTCTCCATCGGCATAGCGATACAGCCAGCGGATGAAGTTCGGGTCGGTCATGCTGAGGCCGACGAAGAGACAGAGCGAGTCAGCCAAGCAGTGAGCCACGAAATCCTCGGGCCACCTGGTGTTCGTCGATTCGGCGTAATCGCCCTCGGTAAGGACCAGCCGACCCTCGCTCACCCACTTCGTGCCGGCGGGGTTCCTCATCAGGCGGCCGTGCAGGTGCCAGACGGCGGACTTCCCCTCTGCCTCTTCCTGGTTGCGAACGTAGGAAGCCGGCTCGAGGTCGGCTTCCTCGAGGGCCCGCTCAAGGAGCCCGTCGTAGTTGGCGGTGACGATGCGAAGCCGAGGCCCGAGGCAATGCTTCAACTCGGCGATCTGGCCCCCGAGGGCTCCAGGCAGATAGCTCGATGGCGCACGATCACCGTAGACAGCGGCGCGAAGAGCACGGCGAAACGCCAACTCGTCCGCATGCTGAGCTCGGGCGATTGCGGCGGCGGCCAGCGGCCCCTGGGCGATCGTCGCCTCGATCCAGAGTCTTCGGTCTTCGTCGATCAGCCCTGCCGCAATCTCAGTCTTCGCGAGGAGCGTTCGCACAAGTCGCTCCCAAGCGGGCAGTTCAGCCTCGGCGGAAACGCCGGCGCCAACGAACATCGTGATCTGCTCCTCGTGGCCGGCTATAGAGTCGATCGCCTCGACCAGCCCCTTCGTGCTGGTAGGCGAGAAGTAGCCGACGCCCCCCGGCTCCTCCTCAGGTTCATCTCCAAGCCTGCGAGCCGAGTCTCCGGCCGCGCGTATGAGGCGTCGCAGTCTCTGTAGCTCCTCCCCAGTCACCGGCGTACCCTAACTACGCCGCGAGACGCCCTGCCCGTGATCGAACTGGGATCACCACCTGAGTGCGGACCGTTTCGACACGAACGAAGGAGGGGCCCCGTGAAGGGGCCCCTCTCGCACTCCGTGTGTGGTGCCTTGGCTAGCCGACCTTCACCTTCTTCGCCTTGCCTTCGGGGGCGACGAGGCGGACCGAGAGCTTTGCTTTCGGGTGCGCCTTCATCGACTTGGCGAGGGCCTTGGTCGGCTTGACCTTGATCGTCTTCTTCTCTCCCGCCGCGACGGTGATCGGGGCTTCCATCGTGGCCTTGCCGGAGGTGATCTCGAGGATCACCTGGCAGGAGCCGGTGGTGCCGGTGCAGGCGACCGTCGCCACCAGCTTGCCGCCGGTGAGCTTGATGGCGCCGTCCAGGTGGGCGGTCGCCTTCTCGGTCGTGGTGGTGGTCGGGGTGGTCGGGGTGGAACTGGTCGACGAGCCGGAGCCGGAGCTCGAGGACGAGCCGGCGTCCGTCGCCGAGGCCGACCCGGCCGGGGGCGTCGTCGTCGATTCCGGGGAGGTCGTCAGACCGGCCGGAGGCGTGACCACGCCGTCTTCGACGTACTTCAGCGCCGGGGCGACTTTCGTCTCCTGATGGCCGTGGGCGACGTTCTCGAACGCGTACGCCATCCCCAGCAGTTCGGGATCGGAGAATGCCGGTCCCTCCAGCTGGAGGTTGTCGGGCTGCCCGACCGGGCTCATGCCGGCCGGGAAGATCGCCGTCGGGACGCCGGCGTTCGAGGCCTGCGGATCGATCCGCGTGCCCGTCGACGTTTCGCGGGCGAAGCTCGATTCGTTCGAGTCGTTCAGGTGAATCGTCGAGGCCTCACCCGGGAACACGACCGCGTCGACTCCCTGTTCGGTCATCCAACCGGCCAGCTGGTGCTGGTAGGCCTGGCGATATTCGACGAAGCCTTTGATCGAGGCTTCACTCATCGCCCCTTCACCTTTGTATTCGCTCGAGGCGGACCGTAGCTGCGGAATCCGGAGCTGGCTATTGGTGATTTCCGGCGGCGATTTGTAGATGGTGTTCGGATGGTCCTGGATCCATTTCAGCCAACCCTCGAACCCGGTGTCGCCTTTGATGTTGAAATTGGCTTTGACCGGCGGGGTCGGCGGATTCGCGATGTGGATCACTTTGGCCCCGGCCGCTTCGAGGTATTTGAACTCGGACTTCATCGCGTTGATGGTGCCTTCGTCGCCCCAGGGGCTGGTCCAGGCTTCGTCCTCCCAACCGATCGTCTTGCCCTCGAGCGCATCGGTCTTGAGGTAGGAGCTCCAGTCGGTCGGGCGTTTGCCTTCCCAACCCGCACCCTCGAGTTCCTGGGTGAATTCCCCGGCATCGTGGGTGGCGATCGCGTTGAGGATCAACGCCTGGTCTTCGGTGGTGCGGGTGATCGCACCGCAGAAGTCCTGGATGTAGGTGAGCGGCATGACGCCCTGACAGGTGGTCAGGCCGTCGGTGCCACGCAGGGCCACCAGGCTGGCGGCGCTGGACGGACCCCAGAGCGAGTCACCGGTCTGGGTGCCGAGGGCGGCGGCGGCCATGTTGGTCGCCACCGCGACGGCGGAGCCACCGCTCGATCCGATCGAGGCCTTCGAGGGATCGAACGCGTTCCACACCTGCCCGTAGGCGCTCGCGCTGTAGAAGCCGGAGTTGGCGAATTCGGACAGGTTGGCCTTGCCGATGATGATCGCCCCGGCGTTGATCAGCTGCTGGACGATGAACGAGTTCTTTTCCGGGACGTAGTTTTCGAACACGAGGCTGCCGCCCGTGGTCGGCATTTCGGTGGTGTCGTAGATGTCCTTGGCCGCGATCGGGATCCCCAGGAGGGGTGCCGTGTCGCCTTCGGCCCGGAGTTGGTCGTCTTTGCGGGCCTCTTCCAGCGCGTGCGGGTTGACCGAGATCAACGCGTGGAACCCGAGCGGGCCGTCGTTGTAGGCGGCGATCCGGTCGAGGTAGGCCTTGGTGATCTGGGCCGAGGTGGTTTCGCCGTCCTTCATCGCGGCGAGCTCTTCGGTGATCGATTTGCCGACCACGTTGTAGGGCGAGTTCGTCGTCGGTTCCGGCTGTTCGATCACCGGCGCCGGGGCGTTGACGATCGCTTTGCCGACGCATTCGGCCGGGCTGTAGGTCGGTTTGAACGCTTTGATCGACGCTTCTGTCCAGTTCACGATCGAGCAGAGCTGGCCGGTGGTGAGGCCGCTCAGGTCCGGCGTCGCCGTCAGTTCTTCGGCCAGCGTTTTGACCGCGGTCGTCTGGCTGCCGGCGACGGGCACGTTGGTACCGGCTTTGGCGCCGGCGGGGGTGTTCGGCGCGTTGGTCGTTTCCGAGAGACCGATCACGAGGTAGTGCACCAGCGAGCGGGTCTGCCCGGGCTGCAGCGTGAAGTGATTGATGTAGCCGTACTCGTTGGCTTCGTCAGTGGTGGTCTGGAGCGGTTTGTTGAACGGATCGACGAGGAAGTCGCTGGTCTGGGTGAAGGGGACGCTGCCGAGCACGGCGGCGGAGGGCCCTTGCGCGGACGGCGAGGCGAGGCTTCCCACCACCGAAGGGGTGTCGACCTCGACCCACGAGTCGGCGGTGGTTACCGCCGCGTCACCGCTGGAGGTGGTGAAGACCTCGCTCTGATGGCTGCCCTGGTCGTAGCCGAGCTGACCGCCGAAGTCGATGTCGACGCTCAGCGCCGACCGCGATTCGTTGGTGAAGGTGTCGAAGAACCGGGCGTAGTTTTTTTCCTGATTGATGGCCAGGGACCGGGTCACCGCGACGCCGCCCAGCGCGACCGCGTGATGCGAGCTGAAACTGTTGACACCGTCAAAGGTGTCGCCAAAGCCGCGCAGCATGACGCCGTTCAGGACCGGGGTCTTGGCGGCGCCGTCGACCTGCATGCGGATGCCGCCGTAGCCCTGCAGCGACTTGGTCGCGGTCGACTGGATGCTGCCGGTGTCGAGCCCGGGGATCGCGGCATCGTTGACGGCCCAGAAGTCCTGGTTCGTGTCGTAGACGTAGTTGAGGGCGGAGGCGCGGCCGGCGAGGCCGAGCATCACCAACAGTGAGAACAAGCAGGCCAGCCCGATCGCGTATCGCCTCTCCAAGGCAAATAGCGACCGGGTCCGGCCGGCGCTGGGCGTGTGAGTCAAATTCGATCCTTCGGGGAGATGGGACAAGGATCCCGACAACTCTTCCCCAACCCCCCGGGGCTCTCATTCGACGCTCGTCCAAACCAAGCAGCCGATCGTTTGGACGCCCGTCCTATCCCCACTCGGAGATCGCCGAGCGGTCGCCGGCTATTCGCCGTGCGTGATTTCCTGGACGACGTAGGCGGCGACGTCTTCGATTTCTTCTTCCGACAGCTGGCCCGCGAACGCCGGCATCCCCCCGCCGCCTTTGGTGACCTGTTCGATCGCCCCCGCTTCGGTCTGGGCGAGCGGCATCGTCCTCAGGTCGGGGCCGCCGTTTCCGCCGTGACCGGTCCCGCCGTGACAGGTCGAGCAGTTTTCGGTGAAGACGGCCGCACCGTTGGCCACTTCCCCACCTTCGGCCTGCGAGCCGGTTTCGCCTTCCAACACTTCGCCCGCACCGTTGATCGAGTTTTCCTGTTCGAGTTCTTTTTCGGGGAGTTCTTCGTTTTCTTCGTGGCGTTCTTCTTCGGAGGCTTCTTCTCCGGCGCTTTCGGCTTCCCCGTTGATCGCGTACTCCTGGCTTTCTTCCGGTGCCGCCGAATCGTCGACACCGTTGAGGACGGCGAAGGTCGCGGCGCCGAGTCCCAGGATCGCGAACCACACGGCGATCAACGGCACCAAGTTGCCGGGAATCGGTTTGCTTTTGGTCGCCAGGAGGACGACGAGCGCCGCCGAGACGATGAGCGCGCCGCCGAATATGTAGAAGATCGTCTGGTCCATCAGTTCACCTCAGGTATTGCCGTTTACTTTCGATTTCGCCGGCCTACGCCGGTGGCGAACTCGCCGCTTCGCAGGGGACCGCCGGCGTCCTTCGCCAACGGTGGCGTGTCGCCACCGGCTCCGTCGCGAATGCCGAGCAGCAACTCACCGAGCGCGTCGAGGGAGCTCGCCCGCGGCTCCCAGCCGAGGTCGCGCCGCGCTCGCGAAACGTCCATCAGCGGACAGCTCAAGGCGAGGTCGATCCAGCCCGCGTCGGCCGGCTGCAGGTGGGCGCGCCAGGTGAGCGAGGCCGCCGCGCGCAGCGCCTTGGCCGGAACCTTCACCTGCCGCGCGCGCAGCAGCGAGGCGAGCTCCGGCGGCCCGATCGTCGGCGGCGCGGCGATATTGAAGGCGCCCTCGGCGTCGCCGACGACCGCCCGTCGGTAGGCATCGCCGACGTCATCGGCGTGGACCGCCTGGAAACGGAGGCCGGGGACGTCGGGCACGAAAGGGATGAGGCTGGGCCGGACCAGCATGTTCGGCAGTAGCGGGCCGAGGAAGAAGCGGCGGATCTCGCTGGCCGCCTCGCGCTTGAAGATCAGTCCCGGCCGCAGGCGGACGACGCGGATCCGGCTCGCCGCCGAGAGGTCGTCGAGCAGCCGTTCGACCCGCGCCTTGTGGCGCGAGTAGGCGGAGGTGTCGATGCCGTCGGTCGGCCACGACTCGTCGACGAGCTCGTCCTTCGGCCCGGGCGAGTAGGCGCCGACCGAAGAGGCGTAGACGAGCGCGCCGACGCCCGCCTCGGCGGCGGCGCCGAAGACGCGTCCGCTACCGACCACGTTGACCTCCTCCAGCGCCGCCTCGTCGTGGCTCGGCTGGATCGCCCAGGCGAGGTGGATGACGGCGTCGGCGCCCTCGAAGATCGGCGCCAGCGGAGATTCGGCGACGTCGGCGGCGACCCACCGAACCTTCCCGTCATCGGGACCGGGGATCCGCCGCGCCAGCCCGACGATCTCGGTCACTTTCGGGTCGCGCCTGAGCGCGGCCACCACGCTGGTTCCGACGTTTCCGGTCGCGCCGGTGACCACTACTCGCATCGTCCCGCCTCGGCGACCTCGTGCGGGCCCTCGGCGAACTCCTCGACGATCTTCGCGCAGAAGCCGGGGAGGTCGTCGGGGTCGCGACTTGAGACGAGGCCCTGGTCGGTGACCACTTCCTCGTCGACCACGATTCCGCCGGCGTTGCGGATGTCGGTGCGGATGCTCGGGTAGGAGGTCAGCGTGCGGCCGCGGACGAGGTCGGCCTCGACCAGCGTCCACGGTCCGTGGCAGATCACGCCGACCGGCTTACCGGTCTTGAACCAGGCCTGGAGGAATTCGATCACGGCGTCCTCTTTGCGCAATTTGTCGGGGTTGCCGACGCCGCCCGGCAGGATCAGCCCGTCGTAGTCGTCGACCGAGGCGTCGGCGACGGTCTTGTCGACGGTGACCTTTTCGGTCGGTTCGATGTCGTGTTCGACCGCCTGGATCTCGCCCGCTTCGATCGAGAGCAGCTCGGTCTCGGCACCGGCGTCCTCGACCGCCTGCCGCGGGTCCTCCAGCTCGACCTGCTCGACGCCGTCGGCGGCGATGATCGCGATCTTCTTGCCCTTCAACTCATCTGCCATCAGTAGTTCCTCCTTACGGGTGCAGGATCACCTTCGTCCAACCGTCGTCCCGGGCGTCGAAGTGCTTGTAGCCGTCCGGGCCCTCCTCGAGTGAGAGGTGGTGGGAGACGATCCAGGCGGGATTCGCCTTGCCGTCGTGGATCAGGTCGCGGAGCTCGCGGTTGTAGGACTTCACGTTGGCCTGGCCGGTCCCCATGAACTGGCCCTTGGTGAAGAATTCGCCCATGTCGAAGGCGATCTTGCCTTCCTGCATCAGCTTGTCGGGGCCCTCGGGATCTTCGGGCGGGAAGACGCCGACGACGCCGATCCCACCGGTCGCGCGGACCGATTTGACGAGATCGTTCAGCGTCTGGTTCGGCACCTCGTGGCCCTGGGGGTCGTGTGCCTGCCAGCCGACCGCCTCCACCCCGCGCGCCGCGCCCTCGCCGCGGGTGTGCTCGAGGATCTGGTCGACGTGGGTGCCGTCAGAGTCGTCGATCGGGGTGACGCCGATCTGCTCGGCGAGCTTCAGTCGATCGGGCTGGCGGTCGACGAGCATCACCTGATCGGCACCCTTGACCTGGGCCGAGAGCGCCGCCATCAGCCCGACCGGCCCGCCGCCGTAGACGACCACCGAGTCACCGGGCTGTACCCGGGCCAGCTCGGTCCCGTGCCAGCCGGTCGGCCAGATGTCGGCGAGCATCGCGTAGTCGGCCTCTTTGTCGACGGCGTCCTCGGGCAGCTTGAGGCAGTTGAAGTCCCCGAACGGCACCCGCAGCAGCTCCGCCTGGCCGCCCTGGTAGCCGCCCATGTCGGGGTACCCGTAGGCGCCGCCGGGCATCTCGGGGTTGACCGAGAGGCAGAAGCCGGTCAGCCCGCGCTCGCAGTTGCGGCAGAAACCGCAGCCGATGTTGAAGGGGATCGAGACGCGGTCGCCGACCTTGATCTTGATCACCGCGTCGCCGACCTCGATCACCTCACCGGTGTTCTCGTGACCGATCGTCATGCCGGGGTCGAGTGGGTTCCTACCCTCGTAGATGTGGAGGTCGGAACCGCAGATGTTGGTGGCGGTGATCTTGATCAGGACATCGGTGGGGCGTTCGACCTTCGCGTCGGGCACCTCGGTGACCGAGACGTCCCTGGGGCCGTTGTAGACAAGGGCTCTCATCGCCTTCCTTTCTCGTCGTATCCGTCTCGCGACTGCGGGTACCCAGGTGCAACGGGGCATCACGGCTGAAAGGATCATCGGATCGAGATCCGGCGAGGGTCGGGTCCGCGCGGGAGTAGGCACCCGCGGCACCGGGTACGGCGGTGCGGATGGCGGACAGCGGACCCGATCCAAACTCCGAGGAGAGGCACGGCGCGTCGTGGCGATTGGGCCGCGCGGTCGTCTGGGCTCGGTTCTTCGTGATCGCCGCCTGGATCGCCGGCGCGATCCTCGCGACCTCGCAACTGCCCTCCGGCCTGGGTAGCGAAGCGGCCGAGCTCGGCAGCCTCCTCCCCCGCTCCTCGAAGGCGCTCGAAGTCGAAGAGAAATCGCTCGAAACCTTCGGCTTCCCGCTGATCAGCCGGTCGATGGTCGTCGCTCACAAGGAAGGCGGCTTCGACGCCGGCGACACCGCCGCCGCGCTCCGCCTCGTCGCCCGCACCGACCGCGGCGAATCAGGCCTGAAAGCCGTCCCCTTCGCCGCGGAAGGAAAGCCGCTCGAAGGCGGAGCGGTGGGCGACACCTTCCTCGTCTATCTCTACGACGCCGAACAGAGCGAAACGGTGCCGGCGAGCGAAGACTTCGCCGACGACCTGCGGAAAACAACCGGCGCCGACACCGCCCACGTCACCGGCGCCCTCCCCGCGGCGGCGGCGGAAACGAGCCTGGTCGACGAACACATCCTCTGGGTCGAGATCGCGACCGTCGTCCTCGTCGTCGGGATCCTCGCCTTCTACTTCCGCTCGCTCGTGATCCCGCTCCTCTGCCTCGCCGGGGTCGGCCTCGCCTATCTCGTCTCCGATCGACTGCTCGGCCTGGTCGCCGAAGAATTCGGCCTGGCGATCCCCGAAGAGGTGCAGCCGGTGATCATCGCGCTGCTGTTCGGGGTCCTCACCGACTACCTCATCTTCTTCGTCTCCGGCTTCCGCACGCGCATGCAGCGGGGCGCCTCGCCGGTCGAGGCGGCGAGCGCGGTCACCGGTGAGCTCCTGCCGGTGGTCTCGACGGCGGCGCTGATGATCGCCGGGGCGACGATGACGCTGGCGCTGTCGGGCGTCAATTTCCTCTCGGCCTTCGGCCCGGCGATGGCGATCTCGGTCCTGGTGGCGGCGCTCGTCTCCCTCACCTTCCTCCCCGCCTGCCTCGCGCTCTTCGGCCGCTTCGTGTTCTGGCCGCATCGCCTCGATGTCTCGGCGGAGGAGGAGTCGCCCGAGGCCGAGACCCCACGCGCCCGCGGCCGGATCGTCGGGCTAGCCGCGAATCATCCGGCCCTCGTCATCGTCTTCTGCCTCGTCGTCCTCTTGGCCGGAGCGAGCGGCCTGCGCCACCTGGAGCTCGGTAACCCGATCATCCGCGGGCTGCCGACGACGACCCAGTCGAGGCAGGGATACGACGAGGCGACCCAGGCCCTCGGACCCGGTGTGGTCGGCCCGTCGATGCTGGTGATCGAAGGGGAAGGCGTCGGTACCGACGCGACCGCCCTGACCTCGCTGCAGGAACGGATCGAAGCCCAGTCCGGGGTCGCCTCGGTGCTCGGCCCGGCGCACCGGCTCGCGCAGCTACCGCCAGGCATCTTCGTTTCCGAAGACGCGAGCGCCGCCCGGTTCCTCGTCGTCCTCGAAGCCGATCCCGACGGCCCGGTCGCGCCGGACATCCTCTCCGGGCTCGAAGCGGAACTGCCGACGATGCTCGAACAAAGCGGATTCCACCAGGCGACCTTCGGCGTCACCGGCGACACCTCGATCAACCACGAACTGACCGAAGACACCTGGCACGCCGGGCTGAAGGTCGCGCCGGCGGCGCTCGCCGTCCTGCTCCTCCTGCTGTTCGCCCTTCTGCGCAGCCGCAGCGCGCCGATCTACCTGGTCGCCTCGAGCCTCCTCGTGGTCGCCGCCGCGCTCGGGCTCACGGTCTACGTCTTCCAAGGCCTGCTCGGCTACAACGAGATCGCCTTCTTCGTGCCGGTGGCGACGGCGATCGTGATGCTGGCCTTAGGCGCCGACTACAACGTCTTCTTGATCAGCAGGATCTGGCGGGAGGCCGAACGCCGCGAGCTGAAGGGGGCGATCCGGGTCGCCGGGTCGCGTGCCTCGAGCACGATCGGCGTCGCCGGGCTGATCCTCGCGCTCTCCTTCGGGGCGGTCTGGCTGATCCCGATCGCGGCTTTCCGCGAGCTCGCCTTCGCGATGTTCGTCGGCCTGATGCTCGACACCTGGCTGGCCCGGCCGCTGCTGGTCCCGGCCCTCGTCAGCCTCTTCGGCAGTGGGCCGGAACCGACGCCCAGGGATCGCGACGTGCCGGAAGCGGCCCCCGCTCCGCCCGAGCGATGAACTACGGCCGGCGCTCGGCCGCCCTCTCCCGCGCCTCGCCCTTCTCCTCGAGCGACATCGCGCCGGGGTGCCCGTCCCCCGGCCAGGGACTGAGGACGATCAGCAGGCGAGTGGCCGATTGGGCGATGACCGTGTGACGCTCCTGCGGCGCGAACTCGAACAGGTGCCCCGCCGCCGCGCTCACGGTGTCGCCATCGGGGGTCGTGACCTCGACCTCGCCGTCGATCACGACGATCCGCGCCCGCTCGTGGACCTCGTGCTCCTGTAGCTCCTCCCCCGCCGGCAACTGCAGCAGGATCGCCCGCGCGTCCCCTGCCGAGGAAAGGATCTCCGGCTGGTGCGCCGGCACGTCCAAGCCCTTCAGGTCCCAACTCTGCATCTCGCCCTCCTCAGTCGCGATCTGTCCCAGGATCATTATGGCCCGCCCGCGATCGCTCGAGCCAGTCGCTCGACTCCGTCCGCGATCTGACGCTCTTCGAGGTTCGAGTAGCCGAAGACGAGGCCGCCGCGCGGCGCCGGTGAGAGCCGGTAGGGCGAGACGCCGGCGACGGCGACCCCCTCCCGGGCGGCGGCGGCGATCACCGTCGCCTCGTCGAGATCGTCGGGCAGCCACGCCACCAGGTGCAGCCCGGCGGCGATCCCGGCCGGCTCCAGCTCGGGCAGGTGCTCGGCCAACGCGGCGAGGAGCGCGTCGCGACGGGACCGGTAGATCGGGCGCATGCGCCGCAGGTGGCGGTCGAACTCGCCGCGCGAGAGGAAGTCGGCGAAGGTGAGCTGGTCGAGGATCGGGGAGCCGCGGTCGGCGAGCAGCTTGGCCTCGGCGAACGGCTGGACCAGTCGCGGGGGCAGGACGATCCAGCCGAGCCGGAACCCCGGCGCGAGAGTCTTGCTCGCGGTCCCGGCGTAGGCGACTCGGTCGGGGCCCAGGCCCTGGATCGCGCCGATCGGCGCGCGGTCGTAGCGATACTCGGCGTCGTAGTCGTCCTCGAGCACCAGCGCGCCGGTCCGCTGCGACCACGCCAGCACCTCGGCGCGCGCCGCGGGCGAGAGCACGCCGCCGGTCGGCCACTGGTGCGAGGGGGTGAGGATCAACGCGTCGGCGTCGAGGTCCGCCAGCGCGTCGACCCGCACGCCGTCGTCGCCGACCGGGACGCCGACCACCTTCATGCCGAGCGCGTCCGCGATCGGGCGGGCGTCGTCGGAGGCCGATGGGTCCTCGACCGCCACCGTCGCCCCGCCCTCGGCGGCGAGCACTCCGAGCAGCAGGGAGACCGCCTGGGCGTACCCGTTGGTGATGACGATCGTCTCGGCGGTGGCGTTGGTGCCGCGCACCCGGTTGAGGTAGGCGGCGAGCGCCGTCCGCAACTCGATCGCGCCGCGGCCATCGAGGTAGCCGAGTCGTTCGTCGGGCGTCTCGGTGAGGACCCGGCGCACCGAACGCAGCCAGGCGGCGCGCGGGAAGGCGGCGAGGTTCGCCCGGCCGTAGCCGAAGTCGACAATTGGATCCGCCGCAGCCGAGCGGGTCGGCGGTGGCGGTGCGGTCGCTGCCGGTGCGACCGTCGCCGTCGGCGACACGTGCGTGTAGCCCCCGCCCCGGCTGGTCAGGTATCCCTCGGCGACGAGCTGCGCGTACGCCTCGACGACGACCCCGCGGGTGACGCGCAACTCTGCCGCGAGTGCGCGGGTGGGCGGCAAGGCGATGCCGGCAGGCAACGCGCCGGAGCGGATCCGCTCGCGGATAGAGACCTCGACCTGTCGGTGCAGAGCCTCGCCGTCGTCGCGGTCCAGCTCGATCGCGAGCTCCGATACCGGGGACGAATTGGTCCGGGAACGTGGCATGAAATTGGACCTTACACCGGGGACCAGTTGGTGGAAAGCTCGCTGCATGACGACCACTGCGCAGCACCCCACCAGCCTCCTCCCCCACTTCGACGGCCTCGTCCTCACCCCCGGCAGCAGCGGATACGACGCGGCCCGGTCGGTCTGGAACGGGATGATCGACCACCGCCCCGCGCTGATCGCGCGCCCCGCGTCGGTCGACGACGTCCTCACCGCGATCCGCACCGCTCGGAAGCGAGACCTGGAGATCGGCGTCCGCTGCGGCGGCCACAACATCGCCGGCCTCGCCGTCCCGGATGGCGGGCTGATGATCGACCTCACCGGGCTCGACGCGATCACCGTCGACCCGCTCAGGCGACGGGCCCGGGTGCAGGGCGGCGCGATGCTCGGCGCTCTCGACCGCGCCACTCAGAGCTTCGGACTGGCGACGACGGCGGGCAACGTCTCCCACACCGGCGTCGGCGGGCTGACGCTCGGCGGCGGAATGGGATGGCTGGCCCGGCGGCACGGCCTCACCTGCGACAACGTCGAATCGTTCACCGTCGTCACCGCCGCCGGCGAGTTGGTCCGCGCGTCCGCCGATGAACACCCCGACCTCTTCTGGGGCCTGCGCGGCGGTGGCGGCAACTTCGGGATCGTCGTCGAGTTCGAGCTCCGGCTGCACGATGTCGGCACGCGAGCCCTGGTCGCCGACGTGACGTTCCCATTGGGTCGAGCCGCCGGGCCGCTGCGCGGCTGGCGGGACCTCGCCGAGGCGGCGCCCCGCCAGGCGACCCTCACCGCCGAGATCTCGGGCGACACCGTCACCCTCGGCTACGTCTGGGTCGGCGATCCCGAGGCGGGCCGTTCGCTGCTGCCGGCGCTGCGCTCGATCGGCGAACCCGACGCCGACGCGGTGGGCGAGCTCTCCTACCTGGCGCTGCAGACCCGCGACGACAACGTCAAGGGCCACTCCTACCGTCGCTACTGGAAGGGCCACTATCTGCCCGAGCTGACCGACGCCGCGATCGGCGCGCTCCTCGACCGCGACCCGACCGACCCGACGGTGCCCGGCACCAGCCTCCAGGCCTACGGCGGCGCGATCGCCGACGTCGACGAGGGCGCCACCGCGTTCAGCCACCGCCGCACGCGCTTCGAGTACGTCGCCGCGGCGAGGTGGACCGATCCCGACGAGGACGACCCGCGGATGACCGCCGCACGGGCGACGGCGGCCAAGCTGGACCGGTTCGCCGCCGGCGCCTACGTCAACGCGCTCGGCGACGAGGGCGCGGCGGGCGTGCGCCGCGCGTACTCCGCCCCTCAGCGCACCCGACTGACCGCCGTCAAGGACGCCTACGATCCCGACAACGTCTTTCACCTGAACCACAACATCGCGCCCAGCGGGCGCTGAAGGGGTGGACATGGCCAAACTGACCTACGCGACGATCTGCTCGCTCGACGGGTACATCGCGGAGCCCGGCGTGTCCGACTGGGCGATGCCGGACGAGGAGGTGCATCAGTACGTCAACGATCTCGAGCGGCCGATCGGCACCTACCTATATGGGCGCCGGATGTACGAGATGATGGTGTTCTGGGAGACCGCGAGCGCCGCGCCCGACGAGCCGCCCGTCTTCCACGACTACGCCGAGATCTGGAAGTCAGCCGAGAAGATCGTCTACTCCCGCACTCTTCGGGAGGTGTCCAGCGCGAGGACGCGGATCGAGCCCGAGTTCGATCCAGACGCGGTCCGCCGGCTGAAGCAGTCCGCGGCGGCCGACATCGCGATCGCGGGCCCCGAGCTAGCCGGCCAGGCGATTGCCGCGGGCCTGGTCGACGAGTGCCGCCTGTTCATGTGCCCGGTCGTAACCGGAGGCGGCAAGCGCGCCCTGCCTGACATGCCCCGCGGCCAACTCGAGCTTCTCGACGAGCGCCGCTTCCAGAGCGGCGTAGTCCACGTCCATTACCGAGTGAGCGTCTGATGCCGACTTAAGTGGGCGACGGCCTCCGGCTAGGTCATTCGTCCAGAATCTAGTGGAACGTCCCGTCTGTCAGGTTCGGTTGGGGCCTTGACGCAGCCGGACGGAATGAGCGCGAAACCTGCCGAGGGCCGATTTCGGCGCGCCCTCGTCGATGACCTAGACGGGCCGCTGCCGGCTCTGCTTCTCGCTCTGACCGTTCTCGCCGGCATCGTCGACGCGACCAGCATCCTCCGCCTGGGCCACGTCTTCTGCGCCACCGTGACCGGCAACCTTGTGTTCCTGGGACTCGCCGGCGCCGGCGTGACCGGCTTCGACGTGGCGACGCCCGCCGTCGCCCTGGGAGGCTTCGTGATCGGCGCGCTGGTCGGTGGCCACGCCTGTCGAGCCGCCGGCTCGCATCGCGGCCTCGCCGTACGCAACGTGTTGGCGATCAAGGCGGTGCTGGCGACCGCGGTTACGATCGGAGCGTTCGTCACCGGTGGCCACTTCTCGCTCGGCGTCCAGGACGTGTTGCTCGTGCTGTTGGCGATCTCGATGGGGACCCAGCTCGCGCTGATCCGCTTCCTGAAGGTCCCGGACCTGGTCACCGTCTCCCTCACCTTCACCATCACCGGAGCCTTGATCGAACGGGGGAAGGCCTGGGACGACCCTGCCGTGGTCAGGCGCGGACTGGCGATCGTCGCGTTCACGGTGGGTGCGATGGTCGGGGCCCTGCTCATCCGCCTACTGACCATGGGCGCCGCGACGTCGCTCTCGCTGGCGATCATCGTCGTCGCCGGGATCGCGGCGCACAGGGTCTCCAAAGACTCCGGCGCCTGGGCGTTGCCGCGGTAACCGTCCCCTCACTTCGCTGGTCGGCTAACTCGCCTCGTCCTCGAGCTCGGCGATCCGGGCTTCGAGGGCCGAGACCCGGAGGGCCAGATCGCGCTCCTCGGGCCGGTGGACGAACTCGAGCTTGATCCCGTCGGGGTCGTGGATGAAGACCGCGTAGTAGCCCGGCGTGTAGTCGTATTCGCGCGGGCCGCTCTCGATCTCCGCGCCGGCGTCTCGCGCCCGGTCGGCGATCTCCTCGACCGTCTGCCGGCTCACCGCCGAGAAGGCAAGGTGGTGCAGTCCGATCGCGTAGCGATCGGCGGTGTCGAGACCCGAGTGGCGCTGCCGCAGCCCGATCGACCCGTCGGTCAGGTGGCGGCTGAGGTAAACGACCCGCTCCCCCTCCTCGCCGACGATGTCCCCGACGTCGACGTAACCGAGCGGGCGCAGCAGTCCTTCGTAGAAGGGCAGGCTGCGCTCCAGTGAGGAGACGACGAGATCGACGTGGTCGATCGCCTCGAGCGTCACCGCCGGTCAGAGCTCGCGCAGCGCCGGCAGCAGCTCGCGCTCGGCCCAGCCGAGGAACGCGTCCTGGTGGGCGCCGCCGATCTGGACGAGGCCGACCTCGGTGAAGCCCGCGTCGACGAAGGGCTTGATCTTGTCGACGAACTCGTCGACGTCGGCGCCGCAGGGGATCGACTCTTCGACATCGGCCTCGGTGACGAACTGGGCGGCGGCGTCGAAGGCATCGGGGTTCGGCAGGTCGGCCATCACCTTCCAGCCGAGGCCGAACCAGCGGAACTGTTCGTGGGCACGCTTCAGCGCGGCGGCGCGGTCCTCGTCGTAGGAGACGGCGATCTGCCCGACCCGGCCCTTGCCCGCGCCACCCGCCGCGTCGAACATCTCCCCCAACTCGGCCTCTGGCTGGACCGCGACCATGAAGTCGGCCTTGCGGCCGGCGAGCGAACAGGAGTCCGCTCCGGAGACGGCGATGCCGATCGGCACGCGCTGGTCGGGACGGTCCCACAGGCGCGCGGTCTCGACGTCGAAGTAGTCGCCGCGATAGTTGACGGTCGCGCCCTCGTCGGCATCGAAGAGGGCACCGATGATGTCGACCGCCTCCGAGAGCATCGAGTGACGGGTGCCGACCGCCGGCCAGCCTTCGCCGACCACGTGCTCGTTCAGGTTCTCCCCCGCCCCGAGCCCGAGGCGGAAGCGCCCGCCGGAGAGGATCCCCACCGTCGCCGCCTTCTGCGCGACGATCGCCGGGTGGTACCGGATCGTCGGGCAGGTGACGTAGGTCATCAGGCCGATCCGTTCGGTCACCGCGGCCGCCGCGCCGAGCACCGACCAGGCGTAGGGCGAGTGGCCCTGCTCCACCAGCCAGGGCTGGAAGTGATCGCTGATCTGGGAGAAGTCGAAGCCCGCCGCCTCGGCGCGCTGAATGTCACGGACGAGCGCGTCGGGAGGCGACTGCTCGCACATCATCGTGTAGCCAAATTCAGTCATGGCGCGCCGGTACCCGCGAACTTGAGGATCCACTCGACGCCGTGCTCGCGCAGGGCGACGATCGAGTGGGAGACCTCGGCGGCTCCGACCTCGCGCAGCTCGGCCTCGCTGAAGCCGCCGGTGAGGAGCGCCAGGGTCGGCACCCCGGCCGCCGCGGCCGCCTTCACGTCCCAGGTGGAGTCGCCGATCATCAGCGCCGGGCCGCCCGACCCGAACTTGTCGAGCGCCACCCGCACCAATTCAGGGTCGGGCTTGCTGCGCTCGGCGTCGGCGGAGGTCGTCGCCCCCGCGATCTTCTCGCCGACCCCGAGCAGCTCGACGTAGTGGTCGATCTCTTCCTGCTCTCCCGAGGAGGAGATGACCACCGTCGCCCCCGTCGCGGCCAGCTCGCCGATCAGCTCACTCGCCCCCTCGATCGCCTCGACTTCGCCGATCAGCTTCGAATAGGCCTCGGAGTGGGCGTCGCGAAGCTCGTCGCCGTCAGCGTTCTCGGCCTCCTCCCCGAGCAAGGCTCCGACGAACTGGTCGCCGCCCATGCCGACGTGGCGGTGGATCTCCCAGATCGCCGCCCGGTAGCCGTGCTCGCGGAATGCGCGGTGCCAGGCGATCGCGTGCTGGTAGTTGCTGTCGACGAGGGTGCCGTCGACATCGAGGAGGACCGTCGGCCGCTCGCTCACGTGACCGCCTCATCGGTCACCTCGTCGGAGATCTCCTCCAGCGAGCGGTTCTTGGTCTCCGGCAATCGCAGCGCGAAGAAGATGATCGCCGCGACGCCGAAGCCGGCGTAGAGCCAGAAGGTGCCCTCGATCGTGATCGCCCCGGTCAGCGTGAGGAAGAAGGTCGAGACGACGAAGTTCGCCGCCCAGTTGGCCACGGTCGAGACCGACATCGCCGCGCTCCTCACCTTGAGCGGGAAGATCTCCGAGATCATCAGCCAGAAGACCGGGCCGAGCCCGACCGCGAACGAGGCGATGTAGACGATAAGGCAGACCAGGGCGATGCCCGGCGCGTCGTGCTTCAGGGTCGAGGAGGCGAAGAAGACGCCGAGCGCGGTCAGGGCGATGACGCAGCCGATCGTGCCGACGATCAGCAGCGGGCGGCGGCCGACTTTGTCGAGAATGAGGATCGCGACGATCGTGAAGATCACGTTGGTGATCCCGACCGACAGCGCCTGGGTGATCGCGCTGGTGGTGCTGAGGCCGGTCAGCTTGAGGATCGTCGGCGCGTAGTAGATGACCGTGTTGACGCCGATCAGCTGCTGGGCGATCGCCATCACCACTCCGATCACGACCATCGCCCGCACGCCCGGCGCGAGGAGGTCGCGGAGGCTGCCCTTCGAGCTTGCCTCCTCCTCGATTTCCTTCAGCTCCTCCTCGACCTCGTCGTCGGACTCCCGGGCGCGGCCGAGCACCTCGCGGGCCTCATCATCACGCCCCTGCCCGACCAGCCAGCGGGGCGAGAACGGCTGGAAGTACATGCCGATCGCCAGCGCCGCGCCGGGGAGCGCCGCCAGCCCCAGCATCCAGCGCCAGTTGCCGGCCACGCCGCCGAGGGACCAGTTGACTATGTAGGAGACGAAGATCCCGGAGACGACCATCAGCTGGTTGAACGAGGTGACGCCGC
>JAOPZF010000236.1 GCA_025964255.1 Solirubrobacterales bacterium
TGGGCCGAGGCGTTGATCCGCCCGTCCTCGAACCACTTGTAGAAGGGCGGGTTGGAGTCATCGAGGCCCTGGGTCGGCTCGACGTCCCAGTCGAGCAGCTCCTTCGAGCGGGCGGTCCACCAGGCGACCGGGTCGGCCGCTGCCTCCTCGTAGATCGCCGGATCGGCCCACTCGGCGTGCTCGCGGAAATCCGCGGGCGGCGGGAATTTCTCGATCTCCAGCATCCCCTCGAGCTCGTGCTCGAGGCTCCCGACGGTCTCGCTCATTCTCTGTCCTCCTCGACGATCGTGCTCAAGTGCTCCGCTTCGCCAGGTCGAACAGGCCGCGATCGCACATCTTCAGATCGGAACTCTCCCACGACCGCCGCGCAGACAGAGCTACGGAGTCGACCGCGGCGGACGGGCTCAGGCCTCGAGCGCCCGGTAAGGACCCGGCTTCGGCCGGGCCTTGCCCCCGGGGAAGGCGAGCCGCAGGATCGTCCGCTGCACCATCCCGAGCTGCTGGAGGAACGGGCCGCTGTTGTAGGGAAGCCCGTAGCGCTCGCAGATGTCTTTCACCTGAGGGGCAATCTCGGCGTAGCGGCTGCTCGGCATGTCGGGGAACAGGTGGTGCTCGACCTGGTAACCGAGGTTGCCGCTGGCGACGTGGAACAGCGGGCTGCCCTCGATGTTGGCGGCGCCGGTGAGCTGGCGGATGTACCACCCGCCGCGGCTCTCGTCCTCCACTTCCGACTGCGAATAGGTGTAGGTCTGGTCGGGGAAGTGGCCGCAGAAGATGATCGCGTAGGACCAGAAGTTGCGTGCCAGATTGGCGTAGGCGTTCGCGGCGGCGGTGCGGCGGTAGGCCTGGCTGCCGTCGGCCAGCGCCCGCTCGGCGATCCGCGCGAGGCGGCCGCCGCGCCGGCGGGGCGCGAGGCGTCGCCACGGTTTCGGCTCGGGCTTCGCCGCCTCGGTCGCCGCCCCGACCGCGGCGCTCGCCAGCGCGCTCACCAGCGGCCAGGCGACGTAGTCCTTGACGAACTGGTCCCGTGCCTTGCCCGCGATCCCCTTCAGCTCGTGCCTGACCTGGCGCATCGGCTTCTTCCCCGAGCGGATCGCGTCGAAGTCGAGATCGTGCAGCGCCACGCCCCACTCGAAGAGCCCCGCCAGGATCACGTTGTAGAGCGGCTGCAGCAGGTAGACCGGGTGCCACTTCTGGAGTGGGTCGATCCGCATGATCTCGTAGCCGAGATCCTTGTCCTTGCCGCGGATGTTGGTGAAGGTGTGGTGGACGTAGTTGTGTGAGTGCTTCCAGGCCTCGGCGGTCGATGCGGTGTCCCAGTCCCAGGTGGAGGAGTGGATGCGGGGGTCGTTCATCCAGTCCCACTGGCCGTGCATGACGTTGTGGCCGATCTCCATGTTCTCGAGGATCTTGGCCGCCGCCAGAGCCGAGGCGCCGCCGATCGCGAGCGGGCGGAAGCGCGGCAGCAGCAGGCCGACGCGGCCGATCACGGCGAGCCGCCGCTGCATCTCGATCATCGCCTCGATGTAACGGCGGTCGCGTTCGCCGAGCTCACCGGCGACGCGGTCGCGGATCGCGTCGAACTCGCGCGCCAGCTCCTCGAGCTGCGCCGGCGAGAGGTGGGCCAGGGGGCTCTCCGCGTGAGTGTCGATCGGTGGGGTGACGGTGGTGCTCATCTGGTCGGGTCTCCTAAGTGTGGGTGTGTGTTTCCCGGCGGGCGCGAACTAGAGCGCGATCTCTACCGCTCCTTCGGGGGCGTTGACGCAGGTCCGGACCATCTCCCCGCAGGTCCCGTGCACCTCGCCGGTGCGCAGGTCCCGGACCTCGCCGGAGCAGAGGCGGCCGATGCAGGTGTGGCAGATCCCCATCCGGCAACCGAAGGGCAGCTCGACCCCGGCCTCCTCGCCGGCGACGAGGATCGGCGCGGCGCCGTCGCTCTCCGCCTCGATCCCGGACTTGGAGAAGGTGATGCGCCCTCCCGCCCCGGCCACGACGGCACCGCCGCCGATCACCGGTTGGAAGCGCTCCATCGCCAGCAGGCTCGGTTCGCCCTCCGCGTTCCAGTGGTCGGCCAGGGAGTCGAGCAGCTCGCGGGGGCCGGAGGCGAACGTCTGGCGCACGCGCCAGTCGGGGCACAGGCGGTCGAGGTCGGCGGGCGAGATGCGACCCTCCGCCCCGGTCAGCTGGAGGTGCAGGCCGTAACCCGGGCGGCGCGCGGCGAGGTCGGCGAGGTCATCGCCGAAGATCACCCGGTCGGCGGCGCGCGCCGAGTGGATATGGACCACGTTGCCGAGCTCCCCACCGCGATCGAGCGAGCGCAGCATCGACATGATCGGCGTGATCCCGGAGCCGGCACTGATGAAGAGGAGCTTGCCCGGCACCGGGTCGGGAACGCAGAAGGTGCCTTCGACGCCGCCGAGCCGGACGATGTCCCCGGGCCGCGCGCCGTGCACCAGGTAGGGCGAGACGGTGCCGCTGTCGACGCGCTTCGGGGTGATGCCGATGAGGCCGTCGGGGCGGTCGGGGTCGGTGGTCAGCGAGTAGGCGCGCCAGTGGTGGATGCCCTCGATGACGACGCCGATCCGCAGGTACTGGCCGGGCCGGTGGCCGGGCCACTCGTGGCCGGGGCGGATCAGGACCGTGACCGCGTCGGGCGTCTCCTTCTCGATCCGCTCGATCCGCCCGCGCAGCTCCTGGGTCGACCAGAGCGGGTTGATCAGCTCGATGTAGTCGTCGGGGAGGAGCGGCGTGAAGAGCGAGCGCACCGCGTGGAGCGCCCGCCGGCGGATCGCCGGGACCTCCGGGACCGCGCCGCGCTCAGCCATGCTCGTCAACCCTGTCGATTACACGAATCATTGTTCCCTCGGATGAGGTTACATGGATCGGTAGAATCGTCAACGTGAGTAACGACACGCAAGCGACCCAGGCGCGGACGACCCCGGCGGAGATGACGGTCGAGCAGCTCGCCTACGAGACCGGGATGTCGGTCCGCAACATCCGCAATCACCAGTCCCGCGGCCTGCTGCCGCCGCCCGCGGTACGCGCCCGCACGGGCTATTACGGCGCCGACCACGTCGCCCGCCTGCGCCTGATCCAGGAGATGCAGGCCGAGGGCTTCAAGCTGAGCGCGATCTCGCGGCTGATCGGCGAGCACGGCGCCGACGCCGACCGCTTCGTCGGCCTGCGCCAGGCGGTCACCGCACCCTTCGACGACGAGGCGCCCGAGGTGCTGACCCGGGAGGAGCTGGGCGAGCGCTTCGGCGGCGACGACCCCAAGGTCTTGGCGAAGGCGCTGAAGCTCGGCATCCTGGTCGACCTCGGCGACGAGCGCTACGAGGCGCCGAGCCCGACCCTCCTGCGCGCCGCCGAGGAAGTCCTCGGCATGGGCATTCCGCTGGCGCCGGCGCTGGCGACGATCGAGAAGCTCAGCCGCGCCTCCCACTCGAGCGCCCGCGCCTTCGTCTCCCTCTTCCTCGACGAGCTCTGGAAGCCCTTCGACGCCGCCGGCCGCCCCGACGAGGACTGGCCGAAGATGATCGCCGCGATCGAACGCCTCCGCCCGATCGCCGTCGACGCCATGGTCGCCACCTTCCGCCTCTCGCTCACCGAAGAAGTCGACAAGGCCTTCGGCGAAGTCCTCGAACGGGCGCGGAAGAAATAGGCCCGCGCCTGACCGGCTGAGCTACACCCTTCGGGCAGCCGGGCGAGCCGCCGGTCGGATGGCCGGGCGGTCCCAGGCGGCAGGCGCGAGCGGCGCCGCTCCCTCCCTGGCCGGTCAATCCGAGTAGGCGCTCACCTACGCGCTGTGGGGGAAGCGGTACTCCCTATTCCGAGGCGAACCGTCGCGCGAACTCGCTGAAGACCTCCAGCGAGGCCGGGTTGGCGAGTGAGCCCTTGCTGACTACCTTCCCCGGGTCGCCGCCCATCAGGATCCGTTTCACCGGCACCTCGATCACCTTGCCGGAGAGGGTGCGCGGCACCTCGGCGATCGCGAAGGCGGCGTCGGGGACGTGGCGCGGCGAGCAGCGCCCGCGCACCGCCCGCGCCATCCGCTTGGTCAGCTCCTCGTCCAGCTCGGCGCCGTCGCCGAGCACGACGAAGAGGGCGATCCAGCCGTCGGTCCCCTCCCGCGGCAGGTCGACGACCAGCGCGTCGACCACCTCGGCGACGCTGTCGAGCGCCCGGTAGATCTCGGCGGTGCCGATGCGGATGCCGCCGCGGTTGATCGTCGAGTCGGAGCGCCCGTGGATCACTCCGGTCCCGCGCTCGGTCATTTCCAGCCAGTCGCCGTGGCGCCAGACCCCGGGGTACATCTCGAAGTAGGCCTCGCGATAGCGCGAGCCGTCGTCGTCGTTCCAGAAGTAGATCGGCATCGAGGGCAGCGGCTCGGTCAGGACCAGCTCGCCGACCTCGCCGACCACCGGCTTGCCCTCGGGGTCGAAGGCGGCGACGGCGGCGCCGAGGGTCGGCGCCTGCAGCTCGCCGCGGTATACGGGGAGCGTCGGGACGCCGCCGAGGAAGGAGGAGCAGACGTCGGTGCCGCCGGAGGTCGAGAACAGCCAGATGCCCTCGTCGAGCTGCTGGTAGAGCCAGTCGAAGCCCTCCGGCGCTAGCGGCGAGCCGGTCGAGCCGAGCGCCCGCAGCGCCGAGAGGTCGCGTCCCTCGCCGGGGACGACGCCGGCCTTGATCGAGGCCGAGACGAAGGCGGCCGAGGTGCCGAAGACGGTGACCCCCGCTTCCTCGGCCAGGTCCCAGAGACGGCCGAGGTCGGGGTAGCCAGGGTTGCCGTCGAAGAGGACTACCGGCGCCTCGGTGAGCAGGCCGGCGACGACGATGTTCCACATCATCCAGCCGGTGGTGGTGAACCAGAAGAAGCGGTCGCCGGGCCGCAGGTCGAAGTGCAGCCGCAGGGACTTCAGGTGCTCGAGCAGGATCCCGCCCTGGCTCTGGACGATCGCCTTCGGCAGCCCGGTCGTGCCGGAGGAGTAGAGGACCCAGAGCGGCGCCGAGAAGGGGACGCGGTTGAAGCTCAGCACGGCGGCGCCGGCGCCGGACCCAAGGTCCTCCCAGGCGACCGAATCCGGCAGCTCGCCCTCGGCGCCGAGGTAGGAGAGGAGCACGGTGTGCTGCACCGAGGGCATCTGCTCGCGCAGCCGGGCGACCGTGTCGAGGCGCTCGAAGTCCTTGCCGCCGTAGCGATAGCCGTCGACCCCGATCAGCACCTTGGGCTCGATCTGGGCGAAGCGATCGGCGACCGAGTCGGCGCCGAAGTCGGGCGACGCCGAGGACCAGACGGCGCCGAGCGAGGCGGTGGCGAGGAAGGCGACGATCGCCTCGGCGATGTTCGGCATGTAGGCGACCACCCGGTCGCCCTCTTCGACTCCGAGTCCGCGCAGTCCGGCTGCGACCCGCGCCACCTCGGCCCGTAGCTCGCCCCAGGTCAGCCGTTCCAGCTCGCGCAGCTCCGAGGTGGCGAGGATCGCGAGGTCGCCGTCCGCGTGCCCGCGGAAGACGTGCTCGGCGTAGTTGACCCGGGTCCCCGGGAACCACTCGGCGCCCGGCATCTCGCGGCCGGCGAGCACCACCCCGGGCTCCCCGTCGGCGATCACCTCGAAGTAGTCCCAGGCGGCCCGCCAGAACCCATCCAGGTCGTCGATCGACCACTGCCACAGCTCGCGGTAGCCGTCGAGCTCGACTCCGCGCTCCGCCGCGAGCCAGCGGATGAAGCGGGTCACCTCGGCGCGCTCGACTTCCTCCGCGCTCGGCCGCCAGACGCTCGTCACTTCGCGGTCAGCCTTTCACGACAGGTGATGAGCGGCTCGCCGTCGAGCGTCCGGTAGCTGGTCTCGATCGTCAGCAGGACGGTTTCGCCGCTGCCGCCCTGCTCAAGCTCAACCGCCACCAGCACCGGCTGGGCGACGAGCTCGGTGCCCGCCGGGACCGGCCGGTGCAGCTCGAGGCTTTGGTCCCCTCCCGTCAGCCGCAACCCGGCCAGCGGCAGCCAGCCGTCGCGGCCGCCGCCGTTGCCGTCGCCGCGGGGCTCGGTGAGCGGCGGCCCCGCCCCCCACTCGAGCACGCTGGTCAGCAGCAGCGGCGGGGAGGGAAGGTCCTCATAGCCGGCGGCGCGGGCTGCCTCGACGCTGGTGTAGACCGGCGAGTCCTCCCCGGCGGCGACGGCGAAGCGGGCGACGTCGCGGGCCGAGACGGTGCCGCGCAGCTCGGGGCCGGCGCGGCCGACCATCTCCTCAAGCTCGCGGGAGGCGGCCGCGACGCGGTCCTCAGCCGCCGCGCGCCGCGGGGTCGCCACCATCTCCCGCAGCGCTTTCTTTTCGACCTTGCCGATCGAGGTCATCGGCAGCGAGTCGACGAGGCGAATGACGGTCGGGACTTTGAACCGGGCCAGCTGCTCGGCGCAGTAGCGCCGCACCTCCTCCTCGTCGAGCTCGGCCCCGGGCTCGGCAACGACGAACGCCATCACCGCTTCGTCGCGGATCGGGTCCGGGATCCCGATCACCGCGGCGAGGGCGATGGCGGGATGACCGCTCAACGTCGCCTCGACCTCCGTCGCGGAGATGTTCTCGCCGCCGCGCTTGATCACGTCCCTGGCGCGGTCGAAGAAGTACAGGAACCCGTCGGCGTCGAAGTAGCCCTTGTCGCCAGTGTGCAGCCAGCCGTCGACGATCGTCGCCGCGGTCGCCGCGGGATCGCGGTAGTACCCATGCATGATCGTGCGGCCGGGGACCCCCTTGACGAGGATTTCGCCGATCTCGCCGGCCGCGGCCTCGGCTCCCTCGCGGTCGATCCGCACCTCGCGGCCGAGGGCCGGCCGCCCGACCGAGGGCCAGCGCCGCTCCCCGTAGACGGGCGCCGCGGTCACCTCGGTCATCGCCTCCGTGAGCCCGTAGCCGTTCAGCAGCTCGACCCCGAAGCGCCGCTCGAACCCTTCCTTCTCGGCGTCGGAGACGTTGATCGAGTAGCCGACCCGGCGCAGCTCGTGCTCGGCGTCGTCGGCCCTCTCGGGCTGGGCGAGCAGGGTGCGGAGCTGGGTGGCGACGAGGTTGGTCTGGGTGGCCCGCCGGCCGCGGACCTGGTCGATGAAGCGGCTTGCCGAATACGTTTCGAGGAAGATCGCGGTGGCCCCGACGGTCAACGCCGCCAGCAGGGTGAACGACTGAGCGTTGACGTGGAACAGCGGCAGCGCCGTCAGCAGCCGGTCGCGGTCCTCGAGCCTGTGCCAGTGGCTCGCCCGCTCGCCCGCCCACAGCCAGTTGGCGTGGGTGAGGACGACGCCCTTGGGCGCCGCCGTCGTGCCGGAGGTGAAGATGATCTCCAGCGGCGCCTTGGGGTCCGGTTCCTCCTCGACCTCGAGCGGCTGCTCGTCGAGCAAGTCGGCGAACGGCAGGTCGGCGGCGGCGTCCTCCCCGGCCGAGACGACGTGCTCGAGGCCGAGGTCCGCGTCCCGCAGCTCTTCGACCAGCCCACCGAGCCCGGCCGTCGCGACCAGCACCCGGCTCTCCGTCAACCCGATCACGTGCGACATCTCGCGGGCGCTGCTCGCCGGGTTGCAGGGCACCCCGACGGCGCCGATCCGGGCCAGGGCAAAGAAGGTGAGGACGAACTCGGGCCGACTAGGCAGGCACAGGGCCACCCGGTCCCCCGGGCCGACTCCGAGCCCAACCAGGCCCGCGGCGACCCGGGCCACCTGCCCGCCGAAGTCGGCGTAGGTGAGCTCGACCACCACGCCGCCGGCGTCCTCGAAGACCAGGGCGACGCTGTCGGGGGCTGCGGCGATCCGCTCCGCCAGCAGCGAAGGGACGGCGCGCCGGCCGACGTGGTCGAAGGCTCGCGGCTCAGTCATCGGAACCGAGGTCTAGCACGTTGCGGGCGATCATCGATCGGTGGATCTCCGAGGCGCCATTCAGATCCGACGCGACGTCACATCCCCCTCCGGTGGAAGCCCCCGGCGACGGGTGCTCGTCGCCGGGCTCCCTCGCCAGGGCGGCGAGCTCTGGGCCTCACGCTGTGGTCCTGGGAGCGACGACCCGATTGCGCAGGACCCCGATGTGCGAGATCTCGATCTCCACCACATCGCCGTCGGTGAGGAACCGGCCGTGCTCGAGGCCGCAGCCGTTGGCGACGGTGCCGGACCCGAAGATCTCTCCCGGCACCAGTGGCTCCGACGCCGACATGCGCTCGATGATCTTGTCGAAGCGCCAGAAGATTTCCCCGGAATTGCCCTTCGACCAGGTCTCCCCGTTGATTCGCGCCTCCATCTCGAGGTCGTAGAGGTCAGGGATCTCGTCCATCGTCACGAGGCAGGGGCCGATCCCGGTGGCAAAGTCCTTCGCCTTGCTCGGGCCGCAACCGATCGGGACCTCCTGGCGTTGGGCGTCGCGGGCACTGAAGTCGTTGAAGCAGGTCAAGCCGAAAATCTGAGCCTCCGCCTCCCCCGCTCCGACATCGACGGCGTCGCGGCCGAGCACCACCCCGAGCTCCAACTCGTAATCCCATGTCTCGCTGTATCGCGGCCATGCAAGCACCTCGTCCGTGCCGATCACAGTCCGCGGATTGCCCTTGTAATAGACCGGGTGCTCGTACCACTCGGGCGGGATTTCCTCGCCTTTCTGATCGACGACGAAGTTCCGCATGTGCGTCTCGAAGGCAATGCAGTCACGCAGGCGGGTGGGGATCAGCGGCGCCGTGAGCGTAACCTCGGCCACCGAGATGGTCTCTCCGAGTCGCTCAGCGCGCTCGCTCGCGGCGCGAGCGATATCGAGACCGCGCGACCCCGCCTCGATCAGATCGTTGGTCTCGCCGAGGACGGCGGCGGCCATCGCGGCCGCCCGCGGGCGCGATGCCCCGTCTTCGACGAGTGAGTCCCTATACGAAGCGCAGAGGTCGACGACCGCCGAATCGCCGTTCACGAAGGCCCCGACCCGCGGGACCTCGACCTTCTCCTGCGTATAGCGAACCAGTCTCATACAGCTCCTTTGTCGTAGATGGCAACGACCCTCGCCCAGCCGGCGCTGGCCGCCTCGATACGGAAAGGCAGCGCGACCACGTAGAAGCCGGTCGCCGAAGGCAGGCCGGCGAGGCCGGCGAGGCGCTCGATGTGGCAGTAGGGCTTCTCCGCCCCGAGGTAGTGGGACTCCCAAAACTGATCGTGCGCCCCTTCCTTGGCCTCCTCGGCCATCACGGGCACCGGCCGGTCGAGGGTATAGGCGTCGATGCCGATCAGTCGGACCCCGTTGTCGACCAGCCACTCGGTGGCGGACCGTCGCAGGCCGCAGCCGTAGTGCTCGTATCCCGGTTCCGAGAAGTGCTCGGAGGCGTCGGTTCTGATCAGGACCACGTCGCCGGAACGGAGCTCGTGTCCGGCCTCGGCCAGAGCCCGCTGAACATCGGCATCGGTGGCGCCTAGCTGGGGGTCCAATTCGTGAAAGTCGAGAACGACTCCGCGACCGACGAACCAGGACAGTGGGATCTCGTCGATCGTCATCGCCCGTTTGCCCCCGGGAGCGTCGGGGGCGTAATGCCATGGCGCGTCCACGTGGGTGCCCGAATGGGTCGTCAGCTCGACGCGCTCGTACGCCCAGGACAGTCCGTTCCGAAAGTGTTGTGCTTCGAGTCCGAAGAGCTGTGCGGCGATCGGAAGGGTCGCCAGGTGGTCCATGTACTCGATCTGATGAGGGTTCGGCTCGTGCTCCGACGTACTGTTACTGAGGGTGTCGCTCAGGTCATATAGCTCGAGCCTGCGTCCGAAAAGCTCGACCTCGTCGACGCGGCTTTGCTCGGCGCTCACGACAGCAGTCCCATCGCCTGCGCCACACCGATCGCACCGGCACGATTGCGGACGTCGAGCTTGCGGTAGATCGCGCTGGCGTGCTGCTTGACCGTGTTGCGGGAGAGGTACAGGCGCACCGCGATCTCGTCGTTGGTGTGGCCATCCGCGAGCAGCCGCAGGATCTCCAACTGCCGACCGGAAAGCCCGAGTGGGAGCGTTCGCGATCTGCGGGCGGGCTCGAGGCCGCGGCCGACCCGTTCTACGCACTCCGCCACCTCGCGGGCGGACCATCCCTTGCCCAGGTAGCCGTGGGCCCCCATCCCGGCCACGGACCGTCGCGGCATGTGCTCGGCGGTGGTCATCAAGACCAGCCGGCCTGCGGGATTCACCCGTCGCAATTCTGTGCAGAGCGCCTCCGTCGAGGCGTCGGCGAGGTTCATGTCGATCAGGGTCACGTCCGGTCGATCGCTCTCGGCGAGCTCGGTGCCGCACTCCACCGTGCGGGCGACTCGAAACCGCCGCAGCCAATCGGGGCGACCCAGCATCACCCGGATCCCGTAGCAGACGAGCTCCTGCGACGCGATGACCAACACGCCGAGACGCTTGTCCTCCAGCTCTGGAACTTCAAGTCGCGAGGGGTATCCCCTCTCCATCGTGAGCGCTTCCATGTTTCTCCTCGTATCCCGTTTCCCAACCCCTCGACCGACTAGTCGGTCGGCCTCGTGAAAGGTAATGAAACGGCGGCCCTAGGTCAAGGGCCAATCGGGAGCACGGCGGGCCGATCTGCGGCGAATGCCCTCAGGGGCGCGCGAGATTGGGCTGCAGAGCGACGCCGTTCATCGCGAAATCCCAGAAGGCGTCGGCGACCTCCGCGGCGCTGCGGCCCGATCCGGGCCGCAGCCACTGATAGGTCCAGTTGCACATCCCGAGGATGGCCAGCGCCGTCATCTCGACGTCGACATCCCTGAAGACCCCTTCCTCGACGCCCTGTTCGAGCGCCGAGACGATGTTCTGGCGGAACTTGTCGCGCTGAGCCCGGATCTCCTCCTTGTAGCGATCGGGCAGCTCCCGATGATGCTCGAGGAAGATCCGCAGGTGACCGGGATGGTTCTCCATCAGATTGATCACGTCTTCCATCAGGCCCCGGAGCGCTTCGATGCTGTTGACGCCGGATTCCAGGCGCTGGTCGTGGAGTCCGAGAATCGACTCGATCATCCCGCTGTGGATCTCGAAGAGGATCTCGTCCTTGCTGCGGAAGTAGTGATAAAGCGTCGGCTTGCGTAGACCCGCGCGCTCCGCGATGCCGTCCATCGACGTGCTGTGATAGCCGAGGGCGTCGAACAGTTCGGCCGCCACGTCGGCGATTTCCCGCCGTTTGTTGACGGCCGGCTCGGTGCGATGCACCTCACTGTGCTCTGTCTTCGCCATCTGGTGATTTCTATCGCTCAGGTCACGGGACGCCGTACTACGCGCGCCCCGTGACCGCGATTATCCCACCTGCTATTTCGTTTTCGATTCCGCGCAGGGGGTCTTGAATGCGGTTTCGATGTTCTGCGTCGTCACTTCCCAGGGCATCGATTTGTGAGGTTCTTCCGGAGTGTCGACCGCGAACGGGGTGAGGCACAGCTTCGGTGCGACTTCGACGCCGCTGAGCGATTCCGCGAGCGCGCGCACCGTCATCGCACCCTCCGCCGAGGGCGACCAACCGACCGACGCCTGGATCTTGCCTTCTTCGACCGCTTTCTCCCCTTCGGGGGACCCGTTCTGGCTGATGATGGTGATCTGAGAGGCCTTCGACCCGAGCGCCGGGATCACGCCCAGCGCCATGTCCTCGTTCTGGACGAAGATGCCTTTCAGGTTCGGGTACTTGGTGATCAGGTCCTGGGCCGCGCTGGCCGAGGTCTGCCGATCCCAGTTGCCGTTGACTTCGGCGACGACTTCGACTTTGTTCCCGACGCATTCCCGGAACGCTTTGCTGAAGGCTTCGACTTCCCCACGTCCGGGCGTACCGGTGATGATCGCCACTTCGCCGCTCGGGACGAGTTCTTTCATCGCTTCTCCGACCAGACAGCCGCTTTCCGGATAGTTGGCCTGCTGGAACTGAACAGCCTCTTCTTCGATTTCGGGACTGTAGGCGTAGAGGGCCACCGTCGGAATTTCCGCCCGGTCGGTGAGTCGGAGCGATGCCTTGCCGAGCGCGGCACTGTAGGGCTCGATGACCAGGCCATCAACCTGTTCGGTGATCGCCGCTTCAACGTTGGCGAGTTCCTTCTGGGATTCGAAGTTGGAGTTGTAGACCTTCACTTCGGCACCGAGCATTTCGCCGGCCTTTTCGATGCTCTCCTTGGTGTACTCGTAGTACGGGATCGGACCCGTCTCGATGTAGGCGATCTTCTTGCCTTCCAGGCTCGGCGGGTTTTCGGTGGTGGACGCCGTGGCAGGCGATCCTGCGGTTTCTTCAGCCGCAGGGGTTGAAGACCCTTCCGACGAGCTTTCCGAACTGCTCGAAGCGGGTTCCGAACTGCTCGAAGCGGGTTCCGAACTGCCGGAGCTTTCGCTGGACGACGATGAACTGCCGCCGCCGCAGGCGGCCAGAGCGATTGCCAGGACGAATGCAAGGAGGGCACCCGCCAACAGCACACTCGTCCGCCTCGGCTTCGGGCTCCTCGGTCGATCTTGGGACATGTCTACCTCTCTCATGCTTGATTTTTCGTTAGTCCCGCTGAGCCATGACCGCGATCACGATCACCGCTCCCTGCACCACGTACTGCCAATTGCTTGATATGGACATCAAGTTCAAGCTGTTGCCGATCAGGCCGATGAGCAGGACGCCGAGCAGGGTCCCGGCGATGCTGCCCTTACCGCCCGCGAGTGGCGTCCCGCCGATCGCGACGGCGGCGATCGCCGTCAATTCGAGGCCCGTGCCCATCTCCGCCTGGGCGGACGTCAGCTGCATGAGCAGCAGGGCGGCGGCTATCCCGCACAACATCCCGTTGAGGGCGTAGACGGCCATCTTGATCCGGCGCACCGGCACCCCAGCGAGCCGCGCGGCGCTCTCCGAGCCGCCGATCGCATACAGCCAGCGCCCGAATTTCGTCATCACCAGGATGACGTTCACCAACACTGCGATCCCCAGGAAGCAGACCACCATGAGGGGGATCCCGAACGGTTCAGATTCACCGAAGTTGAGGAACCCTTCCGGGATTTCCGAGATCGGCAGGCTGGACACCAGGAGGGCGGCTCCCTGCAGCAGCGTCAGCATGCCCAGGGTGAGGATGAAAGGGTGCGCCTTCGCGTAGGCGGCGAGGGTCCCGTTGACCAACCCCACCATCGTCGCCGCGCCGATGCCGAGCGCGACGGCGAACACCGGCGAGGTGCCGTGCGCCATCAGGTCGGCCATGATCACTCCGGAGAACGAGAGGTTCGATCCGATCGAGAGGTCGATCCCCCCACTCACCATCAGCATCGTGGTGCCCACCGCAAGGATCCCGACGATCGATATCTGGATCAGGATGTGTTCGAAGTTGGTCCAGGTGAAGAAGACCGAGCTCTGCGTCGTCGTCACGATCGCGAGCGCGACGATCACGCCGATCAGCGCCAGCCGGGCACGGTGTCGGTAGAGGAACTCCCTGATCGGCGCGCTCCGCGCGCCCCCGGCGATTTCCGTATCGGCGGTCACACTGTTCATGCTCGGACTCCCTTCACCGTCTCCTCGATGGTTGCTCCCATGGCCGCCTCGACGACCCGGTGCTCGGTCACTTCATCGGCCGCCAACTCGGCGTTGATCTCGCCGCGCCGCATGACGAAGACGCGGTCGGCGATCTGCTGGAGCTCCTCGATCTCCTGTGAGATGACGAGCAGCGCGCAGCCTTGGACCGCCAGTTCGTGGATGACCTCGAAGATCTGCTCCTTGGCGGCGATGTCGACGCCTTGCCCGGGCTCGTCCAGGACGAGGACCTGTGCCTCGGCATGGAGCCAGCGGGCGATCGACACCTTCTGTTGGTTGCCGCCCGACATCGACGCCGGTAGAGCCGAGGGCAGCGGCGGCTTCACCTGCAGGCGACGCATCAGTGCGCCCGCCTCCTGGTTCTCACGCTTCAGCCGCAGCAGCCCGAGCGAGTTGGAGATCATCTTCGCCAGCACGATGTTCTTGCCGGCTCCCTGCTGGAGCAGCAACGCATCGCGCTTACGATCCTCCGGCACCAAGGCGACACCGCGGGCGATCGCCTTGGCCGGTGAGGAGGGGCGATATGGCTCGCCTTCGAGGAACATCTCGCCCTGGTCGAACGGCTCGGCGCCGAACAGGACGCGCGCGAGACGCGAGCGGCCCGAGCCGACCAGGCCGGTGACTCCGACGACCTCACCGGCATGGAGGGTGAAACTGATGTTCCGCAGTCGGGTTCCTTGCCCCACCCGGCGCAGCTCGAGGACGGCCGCACCGCGGCTCCGGGCGCGCAATTCCTGGCGTTCGAGGGCTCGGCCGATCATCGCTTTCACCAACGACGCTTCGTCGCTCTCGTCCGCCTCGACCGTCGTGACCCTTCGACCGTCCCGCATGACCGTGATGCGATCGGAGATCGCGAGGACGTCATCGAGGCGGTGACTGATGTAGACGACCGACACCCCGGCGTCGCGCAACCCTTTGATCACTTCGAAGAGGCGGACGGTGTCTTCGATCCCCAGGGCGGCGGTGGGCTCGTCCATGATGATCACGCGAGCCTCGCGATGGAGCGCCTTGGCGATTTCGAGCAACTGCTGCTCGGCCGGGCTGAGTTCACCGGCGACGGTCCGCGCCGTGGGATCGAGCCCGACCCGACGGATGACCTCCGCGGAGCTCTCGCGATCGCGTCGACGCCGTAGGAAGCCGCCTCTGGTCGACTCACGCCCGAGCATCACGTTGGCGATCAGGCCGAGGGATGGAACCAGGCTCGCTTCCTGGTAGATCGTCGCCAGCCCCAGTTCCTGCGCCTGGCGGGGGCTGGCGTGGGACCCTTGCCAATCACCGATCCCGAGCTCACCGGAGTCGGGTCGGATCGCCCCGGAGAGGATCTTGACCAAGGTGGACTTGCCGGCGCCGTTGGCTCCGACCAGCCCGTGCACCTCGCCGGCCGCGACTTCGAGGTCGGCGCCATCGAGTGCGCGGGTGGCTCCGTAGGTCTTGACCAGGTCGGCGGCGACCAGCGCACACGTCGTCCTTGCGGTCTCCTCTCCCATGCGGCGAACTCTCGTCCGACCAGTCGGTCGAGTCAACCTCGCGCGCTGAGACTAGCCCGGGCGGGTGGTAGGTCGCGGACGCCGCTACTTCGAGTCGACGCGGAGGCGCTCGGCGGCGGTGCGCACGGCCTCGACATACGTCTGGTAGCCCGTGCACCGGCAATAGTTGCCGACCATCGACTCGCGGATCTCCTCGTCGCTCGGATCGGGATCGCGAGCGAGGAGGTCGCGGGTGGAGAAGACAAATCC
The DNA here is from genome assembly GCA_025964255.1 of Solirubrobacterales bacterium. Lineage (GTDB taxonomy): Bacteria > Actinomycetota > Thermoleophilia > Solirubrobacterales > 70-9 > VAYN01. The sequence goes on from JAOPZF010000236.1 coordinate 15,248, forward strand.
GGAGATGCAGAAGCCGCACTGGAACGCGTCCTTCTCCCAGAAGGTCCGCTGAATCACGTCAAGATCGCCATCCTGCTCACTTATTCCTGCCAGGGTCGTGACCTCCGACCCCTCCGCCTCGGCGGCGAGCACGATGCAGGACTTCACGATCTTGCCGTCGAGCTCGACCGTGCACGCTCCGCAGTCGCCGCCATAGCAGCCGATCTTCGGTGCTTTGACGCCGATCCGGTCGCGCAGCACATCGACCAGCAGCTCGCGGTCCTCGATCAGGGTCTGGCGGGTGACTCCGTCCACCTCGATCTCGAGGGTTCGCGTCGGCGCCGTCGAGGGGACTATCTCGTGACTCATGCGGCCTCCATTTGTTCGATGGCGCGCCGGGCCAAGGGCGCGGCGATCGCCCGCCTGTATTCGGCGTCACCGAGAACGTCGTCCCACGGAGCGGTGACACTCGCGTCCACCAGATGCTCCAAGCCGGCGAGGTCGATCGTTCCGTCTCCGCGCTGCAGCTGCTCCAACTCGAGACGGAGGGGGACCGCCTCGATCGCACCCAGCACGAGGACGCCGTTGCCGGCGTCGTCCCGGCAGGCGATCGCCGTACCGACGGGCCACCCGCCGGCCGCGATCTTCAGCTTTTCGTAGCCGCCCCGACGGGAGCCCGCGAAGCGGGCGCCGAGCACAAACTCGCCAGGCTCGAGCGCGGTCTCGTAGGCGCCGCGGAAGAAATCCGCGGCCTCCACCTCCCGCTCGCCGGCCGGACCGTGCACCCGGAAGACCGCCGCCAAGGCCCTGAACATCGCGGGCGCCTCCGAGGAGGGGTTCTGGAAGCACGCCGAGCCCACCAGCGTCGCCCGGTTGCGGAGCTGGCGTCCCCCGGTCACCCCGGCGGACATTTGCGCCAGCAGGGGCACACTCGCGATCAGGTCGGCGTCGGCGAGGACGTCCTCGTAGGTGGCGCCGGCGGCAAGCTCGAACTCTCCGTCCTGTGCGGTCACGGCCTCGAGGCCGAGACCCGCCAGGTCGACCAGGTGCTCGTAGCTGCGTTCGCCGCGGTTCATCAGCGGCAGCAGCCAGCTACCCCCGCCGAGCACCGCCGCGGCCTCGCCGTGCTCGGCCAGCAGGGCACCGACCTCCTCGGGGGTCTGCGGCCGGTGGTAGCGGGTCGGCGTCCGAATCATCCGGCCTTCGCTCCACGTATGGCCGCGAGGACGTTCGGGCCGTTGAAGGGCGTTCGGTGCAGCCTGACCCCCAGGGGCGAGAGCGCATCGTTGACGGCGTTGGCGGTGCTCGCCATAGCGCCGCCGACGCCGGTCTCCCCGGCGCCCTTGGTGCCCAGGGTGGTGTACGGGGAAGGAGTGACCTGCCGGTCCGACTCGAAGGCCGGCAGGTCACTCGCCCGGGGAGGTACGTAGGCCTTGAGGTGGCGGGCCAGCGGCTGGCCGTCGGCGGAATAAGGAAGGTGCTCCCAGAGGGCGGCGCCGATCCCCATCGCGACAGCCCCGCTGACCTGACCCTCGACGAAACGGGGGCTGATGACGACTCCGCAGTCGTCGACATAGGCGTAGCGCAGGACGTTCACGAGCCCGAGATCGCGGTCGATGTCGCAGACGCAGAGATGTGCCGAATTCGGGTAGGACGGATAGGCAGACATCCGGCCCAGCTCGTCCGGGACGTGGTGGAAATTGTGCGGCAGGTCGGTTCGGGTGACCTCCAGTTGGCCTTCCCAGAGGCCGGGCGTCGCGTAGGCGCGCTTGAAGATCTCCTCGCACACCACGGTGAACTCGATCGAGTCGCCGTTGGGGGCGACGATCCGACCCCCTTCGAACCTCAGCTCCTCGGGAGCGTCCTTTGATCCGAGCATCAGGGCGGCGGCGACGGCGATCCGATCCCGCAGCTCTCGGGCCGCGAGGAACGCGGCGCCGCCCCCGGCACTGAGGCTGCGACTGGAGAAGTTGCCGAAGCCGAACGGACAGGCGTCCGTGTCCCCTTGGACCACCTCGACCGAGTCCGCCGGAATTCCGAACTCGCGGGCGACGAGCCAGGCGATGCTCGTCTCGTTCCCGGTCCCAGGACTGGTCACGCCGGTGAGGACGGTCACGGTGCCGGTCGGGCTGAGCCGGACCGTCGAGGTGTCGAAGCCGCGGACGAAGCTGCCGGCGAAATCGCCTCCCTCCGGGGTGAGCTCGAACGCGAGCCCGACGCCGAACAGCCGGCCCTCCTCGCGAGCGCGCCGTTGCTCCTCGCGCAGCCCGTCGTAGTCGACCAAGGTCAGGAGCTTGTCGAGCACTCCCTCGTAGTTGCCGCTGTCGAGGTGCTTCATGGCGAACCAGTAGGGGAACTCGTCGGCGGGGATGAAGTTGCGCCGGCGCACCTCGGCGGGGTCCATGCCGAGATACTCGGCGACCAGGTCGATCATGCGCTCGAGGGCCACGCAGCCCGACTCCTTGCCGTATCCGCGGGCACCGTTCCACGGCGCCTTGTTGGTGACGACGGCCATCGATTCGATCGCGTAGTGGTGGACCTTGTACGGACCGGGGAAGATCATCCCGGCGGGGTAGGTCATGCTCCAGCCGCCCCAGGTCGCCAGGCAACCGACGTTGCCCCAGATCCGGTCGCGTATCGCCCGGACCCGGCCGTCGTCGTCGAATCCGATCGTGAAGCGGTGGCGGTACTCGCGGGCCCCGATCAGGAGGCTGTCGGCGCGGGTCTCGACCCACTTCACCGGTGCCCCGGCGAGCCGACTCAGCACGCAGACCAGCGGCTCCTCCGCGTAGCCGTTGAACTTCTGGCCGAAGCCGCCGCCGAGGCGGGGCGCGACCACCCGGATCCGGGTCTCCGGCAGATCGAGCACCGTCGCCAGCGTGGTCCGCAGGGGATGGGGGTTCTGGGTGGAGGCGTAGAGCGTCACCCTGTCGCCGCGCTCCCAGTGGCCCAGGTAGCCGCGCGGCTCCATCGGGGCGGTCTGCAGGCGGTGTTGCTCGAATTCGCCGCTGAGCGTGTGATCACAGGCGGCGAGCTCCGCGTCCGCATCACCCTCGACGAAAGGAAGGTCGATCAAGACGTTGTCCCCCCACTCGTCGAAGACCGTCTGGGCGCCGTCCGCGAGTGCTTCGTCGATCTCGATCACGGCCGGGAGCTCCTCGTAGACGACCTCGATGTGCTCGAGGGCCGCCTCGGCGTCCGCCAGCGAACCGGCGACCACGGCGGCGACCGGCTCCCCGACCCATCTCACCCGGTCCACGGCGAGGACACGGAACTCGGTGGTCTTGCCGCCGACGACCGAGGGATCGAAGAAGTGTGGGATCGGCCCCGCGAGCTCAACTGCTTCCGCTCCGCCGAGCGCACAATGCACGCCTGGTCGGGCGAGTGCGGGGGCAACGTCGACCGACACGATTCGCGCATGCGGGTGCGGGCTGCGGAGTATCGCCGCGTGAAGCATCCCCGGCAGCTCGATGTCGTTGACATAGATGCCGCCGCCGCTGACCAGAATGTCGCCTTCGCGGCGCAAATCGGTGCTCTGAGCGTCACCGGACTTCTCTTCAAGCTGCGATTGGGTCATTCATTCCTCGTCCTGGGACGCATCAGCGATCCGCTCGGACGTTAGAGAGGGCCAACACCGGCGGTCAACAAGATCGGCCGGCAGCGAGCCAAACTGACCTTTTCGGGCTAGGCGGGCTCGGGCACGTGCGCGTGGATCGGCACCGAGCCGTGCCGCAGGGGCGATCCGCCGCGGCCGGAGCGCTCGGCGATCACCTCGGCGAGGACCGAGATTGCGACCTCCTCCGGAGTCGTCGAGCCGATGTCGAGGCCGCACGGCGCATGGATCCGGTCGAGCTCCGCCGCCTCGACCCCGGCCTCGAGCAGTCGGCGGTGGCGATCGGCGGTCGTCTTGCGGGAGCCCAGGGCGCCGATGTAGCCCGCCTCGGTCGCCAGCGCCCCGATTACGGCGGGCTCGTCGAACTTGGGGTCGTGGGTGAAGACGAGGACCGCATCGCGCGCCGTCAGCGCGGTCCCCGCGAAGGCCTCTTCGGGCCAGGCCGGCAGCGTCTTCGCGACCCGCCGGAAGCGCGCGGTCTCGAGGAAGGGGGCGCGCCGGTCGCAGACCGTGACCTCGTAGCCGAGCAGCGAGGCGGCCCGTGCCAGGGCGGCGGAGAAGTCGACGGCGCCGAAGATCAGCATCTGTGGCGCCGGCGCGAAGGAGTGGATGTGGACGGCGACCTCGGCGCCGAGGGTGGCGCCGTCGCTGCCATAACGGCGAACGGCGCTGCGACCGTGGCGGAGCATGCCCTCGAGGTCGCGGGCGACCGAGTGCCTGAGCAGCTCGGTTCCGCCCAGCTCGCCGACGGGCACGCCGTCGATCAGGGCCAGCTTGCCGCCGGCCCGCGGGCCGTCGAGCAGTGTCGCGATCCCGACCGGCCGGCCGGCCGCCACCTCGGTTCGAGCGATCAGCTCGATCTCGGCGGCCTCGCCGGAAAGCTCGTGGACGAAGACGCGGACGGTCCCCCCACAGGTCAGCCCGACCGAGCCCGCGAGGCCGTCGGAGATGCCGTAGGTGACGATCCGCGCGGCGGACCCGGCGAAGATCGCCCTGGCCTCGCCGACGACTGCCGCCTCGACGCAGCCGCCGGTGATCGACCCTTCGATCGCCCCGTCCTCCGCCATCAGCATCATCGCGCCGGCATGCAGGGGCGCGGAGCCCTCGATCTCGACCAGGAGAGCGGCGGCGACGCGCCGGCCCTCGCGCAGCCACTCGCCGGCGGTGGCCGCGGTGCGTCGCTCGGCGGTCAGCCAGCCGTCGATCGGTTCAGCCGCCAATCGCCGACATCGTCCTCGCGGGCTGGACGAAGCCGGGTTCGTTGACGCGGTGCTCGGCGGTGATCCGAATCCGATTGCACTCGGAGCAGAACGGTTCGGAGACCGGGTTGACGAAGCCGATGGTGCCGACTCCGTCGCGGAAACGGTAGACGCGAGAGGTCGAATGCTCCTCGAAGGTGAGGATCTCGCCGCGTTCGAGCCAGGCCAGGCCCTCGGCCGGCATGCAGTACTGACAGCGGAAATTGCAGCGGTCGGTGACCGAGATGCGGACGTCGCCGATCGGGCGCCCGTGCCCGTCTTCCAGTCGATCCAACATTCTGGACAGCGTACGTCAGCTTTTCGCGCCCCTTCGGGCGGCGGCGCCCAACTAGCACGATCGGCGGATGACGGATGGTCGGCCTCTCGTTCAACGACCGGAGCTTCGGCACCCAGTACAACCAGCGTCATTCTTGGGCCACGCCATGTGGTCCAAGAACGTACGGAGTGCTGCCGGCGACCCAGCGACAAATGATGGGTCGCAAAGCCAAAAGACGTCGACGGGAGCGACGGGACTCGAACCCGCGTTTGTCACCTCGCGGATCGAGATCCGGCTATAAGCCGGCGTCAGTGAAGGATCGCCGCGCTCCGGCGGGCCCGGAGGATCTCGGCGACGTCGTCGGGGGTGAGCAGTTCGTCGCGGGTGAAGCGGAGCTGATTCTCCATCGCGTCCTAACGGCGATACGCACGCCCGCGGGGGCGCACAGCCAGCACGTCGATCACCTTCTCATCGGTGCGTCGGTCGAAGATTACGCGCCACTCACCGACCCGCAGACGCCAAAGGCGTTCAGGGTCCTGGAGACGCTTGACGTCTCCGTCCGGGAGATGACCGATGGCGGCGACGATCCTCTGCCGATCTTTTCGGCCCAGCCGACGAAGCGACTTGAGCGCGGCCGGGCGGACCTCGATCCGCCAGCCGCCTGGATCAGCCAGCGTTCAGCTCCGCCTCGACCTCAGACCAGGAGATGCCGGGCTCCTCCCGCGACTCCTGGATCGCCCGGCGGTCCTCGTCGGTCAACTCCTCGTCGTCGACGGGCGCTGCGTCGAGCTTGGCAACGACCGGGTCCTGGGCACGCCGAAGCAGAATCGCCGCAGCAGGCAGCGATTCATCAGGGAGCGCGTCGACGAGGCGATGAAGCTCGGTCTTGGTCATGGCCTGAAGGTAGCACCGAAACCAGCCCCGCCCGCGGATAGCGAGGTGACAAAAGCGGGAGCGACGGGACTCGAACCCGCGACCTCCGGCGTGACAGGCCGGGGGTCAATCGCGCTCCGCAGCCGATGGTTGCTGGAAATCGATGGCATTTGATGCCCTTGGCTCACACGTCGATCACAGATTTCGCCTGAAGAACGGACCAACCGCAGGACGGCTGCATCCAGCCAGAACGGCGAAGGGCGGGCGACTCGGTCGTACCGACCAGTGCTGTGGACCTTATACGTGCCGACCGCTACACCAGTTGGGCGTTCATCTTGGCTTGTTGATTATGAGTCTGAACCACCGGTATGCACGCTCGTGG
>JAOPZF010000202.1 GCA_025964255.1 Solirubrobacterales bacterium
CGTGGTAAAGGAGGGTGCGCACGATCCCGATCTTCGACCCGGCCGTCGGGGCGGGGAACTGGCGTATGCGCCAATCCGCCGCGCCGGCCGCCTCCCTAGAGTCCGGCGGCGTGAACTACCCGCACGCCGCCCAGCAGCGCTACGAGGTCTCGTCGAAGGCGACCCGCCTGCTGCTGGTGCGCCATGGGGCCGCGGCGGTGGCGCCGCTCGGTGGCGAGCCGCTCGGGGTCCTCGACGGCTTCAACGACCCGCCCCTCGCCGAGGTCGGCCGCGATCAGGCGGCGGCGGTCGGGGCACGGCTGGCGCTCGACCCGCCCGACCGGATCTTCGTCAGCGGCCTCGCCCGCACGGTCGAAACCGCGGCGCCGCTGGTCGAGGCGACCGGCATCGCCCCGGTCGAGGTCCCCGAGCTGCGCGAGGTCCAGCTCGGCGAGTGGGACCACCAGTACCCGCACAAGATGGCGAGCCGCGACCCCCTGGTCGAGCGGATCGAGAGCGAGCAGCGCTGGGACGTGATCCCCGGCGCCGAGCCCGCCGCCGACTTCACCGCCCGCGTCCGCACCGGCATCGACCGCGTGATCGAGGCCACCGGCCCCGGCGCGACCGCTGCGGTCTTCGTCCACGGCGGCGTGATCAGCGAGCTGATCAGCATCGCCACCGGCTCCCGCCCCCTCGCCTTCCTCTTCTGCGACAACACCTCGGTCAACGACCTGGTGAAGCTACGCGGCGAGCGCTGGATGCTGCGGAGCTTCAACGACACGAAGCACCTGGACTAGAGGGTTTGCGGGGGCGCCGCTTTGGCGACCCCTTCCCTCACGAACTGCGGGAGGTTCGTCCAGGGGTCGCCAAAGCGGCGCTCACGGGCCGGGGGACAGCTTCACGTCCCAGTGGGGGGCGTCCCCCGGCTTGCAGACCTCTCCATCCAAGGCGGTGCCGCAGGACGGACAGAGGTAGGAGCGGAAGATCAGCTCGTGGCCGATTTGGCGGGCCGGGTCGAGGAAGTTGGCTCCTAGCTCGGTCATCGGGAGCTCCAGGCGGGCGGCGCCTAGGCGGTAGTTGCCAGCTCGGGGGGCCAGGGACTGGGCGCAGTGGGCGCAGGCGAGGGCGCCAGCGCCGGACGCGTCGGTGCCGAAGGCGACCGTCGCCAGGGCCAGGCCCTCGCGGTCGGTCAAGGTTCCGTCGGCCGCCTCGAGGGGCGGCTTTGCCTCGGCGAGCCTCGACCGCATCCGTTCGGCGCGGAACTCATCGTGACCCGTTGCCAAGTTGCCCTCGGAGTCGAGGTCGACGCCGTAGATCGCCCTCGCTTCCTCGTGCGTCAGCCGGCCTTCGCGGGCTTCGGTCTCCACCGTCTCGGGCTCCCTCAGCATCGGGTCGCCGTAGCCGGCGCCGGGGTTCGGGATCACCTCGAAGACGTCGCTTTCGAGCAGGCGGTTGTTGAACACCTTCGGCGGTGCGAGGCCGCCGTCGGGCGCCATCTCGCGCAGCTCGTCGGGGGTGCCGGGGACGCGCCCAACCTCGAGCCAGCCGCGGATGTCGCAGTCTTCCGCCCGCCACATCGCGCCGCCGGTCCCCGGCCAGCCGCCGAGCAGTCCCACGCCCTGGGTGACGCTCTGGGCGAGGCCGCCGGAGGAGATGAAGTGTTCGGGCGAGCGGTGGCCGACCATCGCCGAGACGATGCAGGCGCCGCCGCGCCAGCGCCCGTGGCCGCCCGAGTCCGACGCCTCGCGCCGGTACAGGTAGAGCATCGGCACCTCGCGCTCCATCGACTCGACGCTTCCGACCGGGTTCATCGTCGAGCTCATCGTGCCGCCGTGATCGAGCCCGTCGCGCCAGGGGAAGGCGCCGAGCCCGCCGACGATTCCGTCGAGCGGGAAGTTCGCGGTCGGCGTCCCGTACTGGTCGATGCCGAAGGTGTGGTTGTAGATCAGGGTCGAGCAGCCGGAGACGCCGAAGGTGTGGCGGGCGGTCTCGGCGTCGGTGGAGAGCATCTTCGCGTTCAGGTACTGGGCCTGGACCAACGCCACCACCAGCCCCAGCGAGGTGCTGACGGCGGCCGGGTGATGGGCGGCGGTGATCGTCCCCCGCTCGAAGTCGAAGTCGACCTGCTCGAGCAGCCCCGCCGCGCAGAGGTACTGGTCGTAACAGAGGAAGGTCAGCAGCGAGTTGGTGATGCAGGCGCGCAGCACGCCGGCGGTGATGTTGAAGGAGCCGACGCTGGGGTCGGTGCCGGCGTTCGAGTAGGTGAGTCGGCCGCCCTCCTTCTTCACCGTCAGCGCGTAGCGGTAAGGAGTGAGGTCACCTACGACGGCGCCGGAGACGTAGCGGGTGTCGGACCATTCGCCGTCGGGAAGGCGTTCCAACCTTTCGCCGACTACCCCTGCCGTCGTGTCGATCATCTTCCGCATCGTCCCCTTGACCCGCGCCGCGCCGTAGCGCCCGACCAGGTCGAGAAGGCGCGCCCGGGCGAGCTCCACCCCGGCGATCTGCGAGCGCAGCTCGAGCGTCATCAGCCCGGCCAGCCGCGAGCGCCGCACCCAGGCGTCGACGACGTCCTCGCGCACCTTGCCCGCGTCGACCAGCTTCATCGGCGGGAAGAAGGTCGGCTCGGCGTAGACGTCGTGGGCCTGCTGGGTGAAGCCGCCGGGCTCGACCCCGCCGAGCTCGCGCTGGTGGATCACGTTGTAGACCCAGGCGAACAGCTTGCCCTCCCAGAAGACCGGCGCGTAGACGGCAGCGTCCATCTGGTGGTTGGTGCCGATCCAGGGGTCGTCCTGGAGGAAGATGTCGCCCTCGTTGATGCCGACGTTCATCGAGCGGTGCTCGAGCGTCCATTTGACGACCAGGTCGGCGCAGCCGCCGAAGAAGAGGTTGCCGGGGCCGAAGCAGACCCCCGCCCCGTCCTCGGTCTGGATCGTCGTGTTGAAGTCGTAGCCGTAGACGACGACCTGGCTGCCGGAGACGCGGCGGATCGTTTCCTGGTGGTCCCAGTTGACGTTCCAGAGCTTCGAGCGCAGGACCTCGTAGGAGACCGGGTCGAGGTCGGTGTCGGCCTCGGCGTGGAAGTGGAGCGAGGGGTCGACGACCAGCTTCTCGGGCGGCATGTAGCCGTCGGCGAAGCTTTCGGCGCGGCGGGTCCGCTCGTTGGCCAGCGTCGCGGCGATCGCGCTGTCAATCGAAGTCGCCATGTCAGTCCTCCATCTCGATCGTCAGGTTGCCGCCGGGCTCGACGACGAGGCCGAGGCCCGGTCGCAGGACGACGGTGGTGTCAGGGAAGTCGAGCAGCGCCGGGCCGGTGAGCCGTTGGCCCTCGGGTAGCCCGGGGCCGGCGAAGACCGGCGTCGCCGAGACCTCGCGGTGCTCGGGCCAGTAGACGTCGCGGCTGCCCGACGGCCCGGCGGTGCCGGCCGCGCCGGGCTTCGAGGCGGCGCCCGCCCGCAGCGAGTCGGCCGGATCGACGTGGAGCCGCAGCGCGGTCATGTCGACACCGCCCTCCGGGTAGCCGACCCCCTCGCCGAAGCGCTGGGCGTAGTTGCGTTCGAAGTTGTCGGCGATCCGCTGCGGCGAGGAGTCGTCGAGCGCGCCCTCCGGGACCTCGGCCTCGACGTCGTAGACCTGCAGCGCGTACTTGAGGTCGGCGGAGCGGGCGCTGACCAGGGACGACCACTCGATCCCGGAGCGGGCGGCGTCCTCGCGGGCGAGCTCGTCGAGCCGGGCGAAGCCGTCGGCGATCGTCGCCGGGTCGAACGGAGCGCGCATGTAGACGGGGAACTCGTAGGTGCGGCCGTAGCCCTCCAGGCCAATCCCGTAGGCAGACCAGACCGAGGCGAGGTCACCGACCGGGACGACGACCCGGCTGATCCCGAGGCCGCGGGCGAAGAGGCCGGCGTGGACGGCGCCGCCGCCGCCGAAGGCGTAGAGGACGAAGTCCCGCGGGTCGTGGCCGCGGGCCACGGTCATGCTGCGGATCTTGTCCTCCATCAGGCTGTCGGCGACCTCCTGGACGCCCGCCGCGCACTCGAGCATCCCGAGGCCGAGCTTCTCGCCAAGCTCGGTGATCGCCTTACGGGCGGCCTCGACGTCGAGCGTCATCCGGCCGCCGAGGAAGTTGTCCGGGTTCAGCAGGCCGAGCACCAGGTCGGCGTCGGTGACGGTCGGGACGGTGCCGCCGCGGCCGTAACAGACCGGACCGGGGATGGCTCCGGCGCTCTGCGGGCCTACGCGCAACGCGCCCGACTGCGGGTCGACCCAGGCGAGGCTGCCGCCGCCGGCGCCGACCGACTCGACGTCGACCATGCGCAGGAAGAGGTCGTGCTGCTCGACCACGACGCTGTCGCGGATCGGCAGCTGCGAGCCGGAGATGACGCTGACGTCGAAGGTCGTCCCGCCCATGTCGGCGGCGATGATGTTTTCCTGGCCGCGTTCTTCGCCCGCCTTGACCGAGGCGACGACGCCGCCGACCGGTCCCGACTCGAGCGTCATCACCGGGCGAGCGATCACGTCCTCGGCGTCGATCAGGCCGCCGTCGCACTGGGCGAACAGCAGCCGGTCGTTGTAGCCATTCGCGCCGAGCTCGCGCAGCAGCATCGTCACGTAGTCCCGCATCAGCGGGCCGATGTAGGAGTTGAGGACGGCGGTCGCGCCGCGCGGGTACTCGCCGATCCGCTGCGCCAGCAGCGAGCCGTAGCTGACGTAGAGGTCCGGGTAGCGCTCGTCGAGGAGCTCCCGCGCGGCGTCCTCGTGGACCGCGTTGAGGTGGCTCCAGAGGAACGAGACGGCGAGCGTCTCGACTCCCTGCTCGAGCAGTCCCTCGGCGGCGCGCAGGACCCCGTCGCGGTCGAGCGGCACGACGACCTCGCCGAAGGCGTCGATCCGCTCGCTCACCTCGATCACGTCCTCGCGGCGGACGAAGCGCTCAGGCAGCGAGCTGGCGGCGTAGTCGAGGATGCGCTCGACCGGCTGGCCATTGGTGCGGCCGGTGTTGTTGAGGATGCGCAGGCTGTCGCCGTGGCCGACGGTGGAGATCAGCCCGACCCGGGCGCCGGTGCGGGAGACGACCGCGTTGATCCCCACCGTCGTCCCGTGCGAGAGCCGGTTGGTCTGGCTGAGCAGGTCGGTCAGCGAGATCCCCATGTGCTCGGCGGCGGCGGCCACCGAGTTGACGAAGCCGGTCGCGAACTCGGGCGGCGTCGAGGGCGACTTGCCGATCGTCACCGCCCCGTCCGGCGCCACCACCGTGCAGTCGGTGAAGGTCCCACCGATGTCGACACTGATCCGATACCCGTCGCTCATGATCCCGTCCTTGATCCGCCGTTGACAGAGAGAAACTCGCCGGTGATGTAGTCCGACTCGGCCGAGAGCAGGAACAGCGCCGCGTCGGCGATGTCCTTCGGGCGCCCGCCACCCTTTATGCCATCCCGATGCAGCGGCACATCGGCGGCGAGGGTCGCCAGCTGCTCCTCGGAGAAGGCGTCGTGGATCTCGGTCCGGATGTAGCCGGGGTTGATCGCGTTGACGCAGATCCCGTCGGCGCCGAGGTTGTGGGCGAGCGAGACGGTAAGGCCGAGGACGGCGCCCTTCGAGGCCGGGTAGGCGGGGTCGGTCGCCGGGCGCCCTTGCTGGGCCGACAGCGAACCGATGTTGACGATCTTGCCGTAGCCGCGCTCCCTCATGTCCGGAAGGCAGGCCTGGATGCACCACCAGGTGCCGTCGGCGTTGATCCGGAAGTGGCGGCGCCAGCTCTCCTCCTCGGCCTCCCAGGGCAGCGCCGAGCTGGCGATCCCGGCGTTGTTGACGAGCGCGTCGACCGGCCCGAGCTCGGCCCGGGTGAGCGCCGCCGCGGCCTGGACCTGGTCGCGGTCGCCGACGTCGACGCCTAGGCCGAGGGTCGGGCCGATCTCGGCCAGCTCCATCGCCGCCCGTTCGACCGCCGCCTCCTCGAGGTCCCAGAGCGCGACCGACGCGCCCTCCTCGAGCAGCCGTTTCGCGGTCGCGCGGCCGAAGCCGCGGCGGGCACCGGTGACGATCGCGACGCGGCCGGCCATCCGTCCCTCGGCGGGCCTGCCGTCAGTTGGGCCCCGCTCACCCAACATCATCAGCCTCCGCGGGGCGGGCTTCGAGCATCGCCTTGATCTCGCCCTTGTTGATCTTGCCGATCGAGGTCTTCGGCAGCTCGTCGACCCAGACGTACTCGGAGGGCACCTTGAACGGGGCCAGCAGCTCGCCGCAGTGGGCGCCGAGCTCCTCGTCGGCGCAGGGTTCGCCGACGACGACGGCGACGACCCGTTCTTCGTGATGGGGATCGAAGAGGCCGACCACCGCCGCCTCCGTCACCGCCGGATGGCCCTCGAGCGCCAGCTCGATCTCGCTGGCGGCGACGTTCTCGCCCTTCGGCTTCAGCATGTCCTTCTCGCGGCTGTGGAAGTGGGCGTATCCGGCGGAGTCGATCGTGCCGAGGTCGCCGGTCCGCAGCCAACCGTCGCGGAGGGTCTCGGCGGTCAGCTCTTGACGGCCCCAGTAGCGGCTCATCAGGCCGGGGCCGCGGAAGAGGATCTCGCCGACCTCGCCGGGCGGCAGGTGCTCCCCGTCCGGGTCGCCGATCGCCACCTCCCAGCCCGACTGCGCCGGGCCGAGCGACTGCCAGCCCGAGCGCGGGTCGATGTGGAGCGGGCCGCGGGTGCCGCCCGCCGCCGACTCGGTCAATCCGTAACACATGCGGACGGGGAAGCCGTAGCGCGCCTCGGCCGCATCGATCTCCTCGCCGTGCAGCGGCAGGCCGAAGGTGAGCAGGCGGATTTCGTGGTCGCGGTCACCGCGCCCGGCGGGCTGGGCGAGCAGGCTGCGGATCGCCCCGGCGGTGATGTTGGCGAGGGTGATCCGATGCTCGCGGCACTCGTCGAGGTACCGGCTGGCGCTGTAGCGGTCGCCGAGGATCGCGGTCGCGCCGGAGAGCAGCGCCGGGATCGTCTGCATGAAGAGCGCGTTGCAGTGGAACAGCGGCAGGACGACGTAGGAGCGGTCGCTCGCCCGCATCCGCCAGGCCTCGGCGTTCAGCAGGCAGGAGTCGAGGATCGCCCCGTGGGACAGGACGACGCCCTTCGGCTTCGAGGTCGTGCCCGAGGTGTAGAAGATCAAGGCGTCATCGGCGGCGTCGATCTGCTCGTGCGGGGCGCCGATGCCGAGCTCCTCACCCGCCGCGTCTTGGCCGCGCAGCTCGGCGAGCGCGTCGGCCGCCTCCCCCGGTGCGCCGGCGTGGAAGGCGCGGACGCCCGCCGGGACGACGGACTCGATCGGGGCGCGGTCCTCGTCGTCGAAGATCAGGCAGGCGGCTTCACAATCGGTCAGCGCGAAGGCGAGCTCATCGGCCGAGTACTGGCGGATCGTCGGCACCGCGATCGCGCCGGCGCGCAGCGTGCCGAGCAGCGCGAGGAGGAACTCGCCGGTGTTGCGGAGGCGGAGCACGACGCGGTCGCCGCTCCCGACCCCGACCGCGGCCAGCCCCGCCGCGACCTCGTCGGCGGCGCGGTCGAGCTCGCCGTAGCTCCAACGCCGCGTCGGCGCACCCGCGTTGACGTCGACCAGGCACTCCTGGGACGGATCGAGGGACGCGCGATACGCGAACGCCGCCGGGAAGTTGACGCCGACCCGGCTCACCGAGCGACCCCCGTCACTTCCCGCATGCCACCGTCCGCGATTCACCGTCTCCAGGAAGGAGAACCGCAGACGGCCGCGCGCGCAACAGGCCTTTCCGCCGGCTTTCGGCGGGGCGCGCCGCGCCTAGGCTGGGTCGCGGATCGGGATCACCAAAGGGACGGAGGGTCAGATGGAGGGAAGTCCGCTGAGATTCGACGGGCGGGTGGCGATCGTCACCGGCGCCGGGCGTGGCCTCGGCCGCGCCTACGCATTGGCGCTGGCCGAGCGCGGCGCGAAGCTGGTCGTCAACGACAACGGCGGCGCGCTGAACGGGGTCGGCTCCGACCCGGGCCCTGCCGCGGAGGTCGTGGCGGAGGTCGTCGCCGCGGGCGGCGAGGCGGTCGCCGATACCGGCGACGTCACCGACCCGGCGGCGGGTGAGGCGATGGTGCGGCTCGCGCTCGACTCCTTCGGCGCGGTCGACATCGTGATCGCCAACGCGGGCAACATGGACCCGCGGCCGCTCGAGGAGCTGACCCTCGCCGACCTCGAGCGCCACGTCGGCATCCACGCCTTCGGCGCCCACAACGTCACCCACGCGGCCTGGCCGCACCTCGCCGCGAGTGCCGGCGGCGGCCGGGTCGTGGTGACGACCTCGATCGGCCTCTTCGGCGGTCCCTTCATCGCCGCCTACTCGACCGCCAAGGCGGCCGCCTGGGCATACGGACGCTCGCTCGCGCCGGCGGCGGTCGAGCACGGCATCAAGGTCAACCTGCTCGCCCCGGCGGCGGAGACGCGGATGGTCACCGACCCCGAGCTGCGCTCCAAGGTCGGCCTGCCGGAGCTGCCCGAGGGCCACACGCCTGACCCCGGCCGCGGTCCGCAGACCGTCGTGCCGATGCTGCTGGCGCTCGCCCACGAGTCCTGCCCGGTCAACGGCGAGACGCTCGGCGCCGGCCTCGGCCGCTTCGCCCGCATCTTCGCTGCCGAGACGCCCGGCCTCTACGCGCCCGGCATCGGACCGGAGGAGCTGCTGGCCCGTTGGGAGGAGGTCGTCGACGAGAGCGGCTACCAGGTCGAGGGGAGCACCGCCGACTCGGTCGCCTTCCGCGAGGCGCTGCTCACCGCTCAAGCCGAACGCTCCGAGCCCGGCATCAGCTCGTAGAAGTCGACGCTGAAGGCGCCAAGGTTGAAGGTGTCGGAGATCGGGATCGCGCCGCTGTCGAGCGCCGCCTGCAGGTCGCGGCCGCCCACCGCGAGGTCGTCGGCCGGGTTGCTGCCGACGACCATCAGCGCGCTAGGCATGTGCGACCTCCGTGTTCGCCTTGACGAACGAGTCGACCAGCTCGGCGAGACCCTCGGGGTCCTCGAACATCGGGTAGTGGCCGATGTCCGGCAGGACCGCCACCTCGGCGCGCTCGCCGATCAGCTCGGCGGCGTAGCGGATCAGGCTCTCCGGGACCCAGAAGTCGTCGGCGCCTTTGATGATGAGGACCGGGCAGCGGACGTCGCCGAGCTTGTCCGTGACGTCATGCGTCGCCCATCCCTGAATGTCGCCGTTGCCGGCCTGCTGGCAGTTCTGGTGCTGCCACCAGAGCTCCTTCACCTTGGCGTCGTCGGCGAGGGTCGGCTTGCCGAGCGACTCGACCGCGGCGAACTCGAGGAACGGCTTCCAGGCCGTCGACCAGGCCGGGCGCTCCAGCTCACCGGGGAAGGGCAGGATCGGCGTACCCGCCGCGAGTCCCTCCATCGGCACGATCGCGAGGAAGTCCTCACTGTGGTTGGCGATGAGGTCGAAGGCGGTGCAGCCGCCGATCGAGCAGCCGATCATCACCGGCTTCTCGCCGGGGCAGACGGTCTGGGCGAAGCGGTGGACGTACTCGGCGTGCTGGTTGATCGTCCGGTGCGGTTCCCAGTCGACCGGGTAGCTGCGCGAGTGGCCGGGGAGGTCGAGCGCCAGCCCGCGGTAGCCACGCTCGGCGAGCAGCGGCAGCAGGTATTGGTACTCGCGCGAGTCGGCGCCCGCGGTGTGGACGCAGACGACCGGCGTTCCCTCACCGCATTCGTCGTAGAAGGTGCGGTTACCGTCGACCTCGACGTAGCGGCCGATGATCTCGGCGGCGGCGCTCATGCCGGCACCCCGCTCGCGACCACGGTGCGGGCGAAGGCGCGGGCCAGGTGCATCGTGGCGATGTGCATCCGCCCCGCTTCGACCCCGTTGCCCTCGATCGCCAGTTCCGGCGGCCGGTAGCCGCCGCCCGCCGCCTCGATCTCCTCCATCGTCTCCAGGTACCGCGAGCCGGAGGAGACGAGGTCGGTGAAGGTGCGCTCGCCGCTGCCGAGCATCTCCCAGGCGTGCTCGGAGCCGGAGAGCTTGAAGGTGTAGCCGAAGACCGGCACGAATTCGAGCGTGTCGATCGCCTTGCCGCGATAGACCTTCACCCAGAGGATCTGGTCGCCGTAGCCGAGCAGGATCGAGCCGTCGAACCAGCGCGCCTCGGCCTCGAATTCGGGGTCCGTCGCGAGCGCCTCGAGGAATCGATCACGGAACTCCTGGTCCTGGATCTGCACTTCACACCTCTTTCTTGTGTGGCGCGATCGCCACGTTGATCGCGGGCGGGCCGTCGAGGCGACCGGCGAGGTGGTGGATGGCCTCCTCGGCGCGCTCGAGCGGGTAGCTCGCGGTGTGCAGGCGCTCGAACGGCTGGGTGCCGCTTTCGAGCAGACGGATCGCGCGCCGGTAGGCGGGCGAGTCGACGGTGAAGACGCCGCGCATCGTGATCGACTTGCGGACCAGCTCGTCGGTGTCGATCTCCGCCCGCGGGCCGCCCTTGACGCCGCTGAGGACGATCGTGCCGCCGTTGCGGACGAAGGCGACCGCGTCGAGGATCGGCTGGGTGGCGACCGGGGTGACGTCGACGACGATGTCGGCGCCGCGGCCGCCGGTGAGGTCGTGGACGCGGGCGACGACGTCCTCGCGGTCGGCGACGATCGTCGCGTCGGCGCCCAGTTCGCGGGCGAACTCGAGTTTGCCCGCCGAGCGCTCGAGGTCGGTGACGATGATCTTCCCGGCCCCCGCGGCGCGCGCCGCGATCACGCAGGCGAGGCCGCGCTGGCCGGCGCCGAGGACGACGATCGTGTCGCCCAGCGCCAGGTCCGGCGTCGTCGTCGCCCAGCGCACCCCGGCGGCGAGCGGGTTGAAGAGGACCGCGACGCTGGCGGGCATCGAGAGCGGCATCTTGTGCAGCACGGTGTTCGGGTGCAGGTACATGTACTCGGAGTAGCCGCCGAGGATCTGCGGGTCGATCGCCGTGTCGAGCAGGCCGTAGCTGTACATCCGGCCCCAGCCGCTGCAGCGCGTGCGCAGCCCTTCGCGGCAGGCCTCGCACTCGCCGCAGGGGATCAGCGGCTCGACCGCGACCCGGTCGCCGACGCCGACGCCCCAGCGCGCGGCGGCGCGCTCGCCGATCGCCTCGATGATGCCGAGCGGCTCGTGGCCGGGGATCGTCGGGCCCTTGGTCCAGCCGATCGCGTCGAAGCGGCCGTCGTACTGCTCGATGTCGGAGCCGCAGATCCCGCACAGCTCCATCCGCAGGATGCCGTCGTCGGGGCCGATCTCGGGCACGCCGAACTCGTGGACCTCGAAGTGTCCGGGCCCGGTCTGGACCACGGCCCTGCTGGCGTGCGCGGCAGCCATCTCCGGTCGATCCTCCGTCGCCGTCCCGCGCCGCGCGACTGTCTGATGAGACAGTTGCCCGGGACGCCGCCGCGGGCGAGTTTGCTCGCATGCGCTTCGGCTTCATGGTCCTGCCCCGGCGGATCCACGACACCCGCGAGGCGGCCCGCCTGGCCGAGGCCGCGGGCTTCGACTGGATGGGGGTCGCCGACTCGCCGACCGTCTACCAGGATTCCTACCTGCACCAGCTCGAGGCCGCCAACGCGACCGAGCGGATCAAGGTCGCGCCGATGACCAGCCACCTGGTCGTCCGCCACCCGGTGATCGTCGGCAACCTGCTGGCGACGCTGAACGAAATCTCCGGCGGCCGCGCGGTCGGGACGATCACCACCGGCAACAGCGCCGCCCGCGGGCTCGGGCTGAAGCCCGCCAAGCTGAGCGAGCTGGCCGAAGGCTTCGAGGCGATCCGCGGCTACTGGCGCGGCGACGGCGGGACCTTCGACGCGTGCGGGTTCAAGGGCTCGGCGATCCCGCCGAGCGGGATCGTGCGCCAGGGCTGCCCGCTGATCTTCGGCGCCGACGGCCCGAAAGCGGCGGCGATGGCCGGCAAGGTCGGCGACGGCATCCTCTACGGCGGCTCGATGGACCCCGAGGTGCGCAAGCGGCGGCTCGCCGCGGGCCGCACCCGTCCCGAGCAGGAGGCCTGGATCGCCCCCACCGTGTCACTCGGCGAGACCCACGCGGAGGTCCGCGAGGACCTCGGCGCGATGGTCGTCGCGATGGCCAACCGGGCGATGCGGGGCGACCTCGCCGAGCGCGGCGTCCCCGCCGAGCTGCACCCCGACGTCGAGGCGATGTGGGCCTCCTACGACTACGGCTTCCACGCCGACAACTCCCGCCCCCGCAACACCGGCGTCGTCTCCGACGCCCTCGCGTCCCACCTGATCGACAGCCTCTGCCTCTGGGGCGACGAGGACCGCTGGCGCGGCCTGATCGACGAACTCGAGGCCGAGGGCTGGACGGGAATGATGCTGATCCTCGGCCAGGCGACCCAGCTAGGCGTGATCGAGTCGGTCGCCGCCCGCCTCCAGTCCCTCGGCCAGATCACCCCTGCCTGAGCGGTCAATTCCGGCCGTGTCGAGCTGTCGCCCGAAGCTGCGAGAGACGAGGCCGTCTCGTCCACGGCCCGGGCAGGCTGTGACCGTGGCCGGGACGGCCGGTATGAAACGAGCGGAAGACTCGAGACGTCCCGGCATCTTCGTCTCGTCCCCATTGGTCAGCGCTTTGCTGTGGAGAGAAAGTCGCTCTATAGCGAGTAAAGCTCCACAGCGACAACTCGCGAGGAGCGCCGGCGAACAACTGGCGCAAACGGCAGTCCCCCGATCCGGGCGTCGGAACGAGACTGGTCGTGGATTGTCTTCTCCGCCTCAGAGCCGATCGTTCACGACCATCGAGTTCGAGGTCTCCGAGGCGATAGCGACGATCACCATGAACCGCCCGGAGCAGCTCAACGCGCTCGATCCAACGATGGAGCGCGAGCTGCTCCAGGTCTGGGACCTGGTCGACGGTGACGACGAGATCCGGGCGGCCGTCGTCACCGGCGCCGGGCGGGCTTTCTGCGCGGGCTTCGACCTCTCGCACGGCTTCGACGTCTTCCGCGCCGCCGAACTGCGCGGCACCGAGGCGACCCCGGCGGGCGGTGTGCCCCGCGACAGCGGCGGGCTGATCGCGCTGCGGATGTTCCGCTGCACGAAGCCGATCATCGCCGCGATCAACGGCGCCGGGGTCGGCTTCGGCGCCACCTTCCCGCTGCCGATGGACGTCCGTCTCGCCTCGACCAAGGCCCGCTTCGGCTTCGTCTTCTCGCGCCGTGGGATCTGCCTCGACGCCGCCTCGAGCTGGTTCCTGCCGCGCGCGGTCGGGCTCAGCCGGGCGCTCGAGTGGACGATCAGCGGTCGCATCTTCGACGCCGACGAGGCGCTCGAGGCAGGCCTCGTCCGCTCGCTCCACGAGCCCGAGAACCTGCTCCCCGCCGCGCGCGAGGTGGCGCTCGGGATGATCGAGTCGAGCGCTCCCGTCTCGGTCGCGCTGAACCGCCAGCTGCTCTGGCAGATGTCGTCGGCGCCGCACCCGATGGACGCCCACCGCCAGGAGTCGATCTACATCGCCGCCCGCGCGACCTCCCCGGACACCGCCGAGGGGGCCGACTCGTTCAAGGAGAAGCGGCCGCCGAGCTTCCCCGGCCGCGTCTCCACCGACACGCCCGATGGCTTCCCGCCATACGCGGAGCCGCCCTTCGATCTCGGCCTCGACGGCGGAGCCCCGGCGTGAGCACGGCGCGGCGCGGGCTCTGCGTCTTCGGCGCCAACCTCGACGCGCTCGCCGCCGGCACCGAGGCCGCCGACGCGGCGGGCTTCGACGGCGTCTGGACCTCGGAGCTCTACAACCGCTCAGCCACGGTGACGCTCGCCGCCGCCGCCCTGCGCACCTCCCGCGCCAGGCTCGGCTCGGGCATCATCTACGGCGTCGGCCGCAGCCCGCTGATGCTCGCCGCCGAGGCCGCCGACCTCGATGAGCTGAGTGGCGGCCGCTTCATCCTCGGGCTCGGCAACGGCACCCGGCGGATGATCTCCGACTGGCACGGCCTCGACGGCGAGGCGCCGGCGGTGCGGATGGAGGAGCTGGTGCCGCTGGTGCGGAAGATCTGGCGGTTGCCGGAGGAGCCGATCGACCACGACGGCCGCTTCTACAAGCTGAAGCTGGCGGCGCTCGACCGCAGCGGCCGCGTCCGCGAGATACCGATCTACACCGCCGGCGTCGGCGCCCGGATGATCGAGAGCGCCGGGCGCGTCGCCGACGGCCTGCTCGCCCACACGATGTGCGTGCCGAGATACCTCGATGACGTGGCGCGGCCCGCGGTCGAGCGCGGCGCGGCGAAGGCCGAGCGCGACCCGGCCGACGTCACGCTCGCGACCTTTGCGCTCGCCTGCGCGGCCCCCGACGCCGACGTGGCGCGGCGCGAGGCGGCGGCGATGATCGCCTTCTACGGCACCGTCAAGTCCTACGCAGTCGTCTTCGAGCACTGCGGCTTCGGCGCCGAGGCGAAGGCGATCCAGACTGCCTTCGCGGCGCGCGACCTGGCGGCGATGGTCGGCGCCGTGAGCGAGGCGATGGTCGACGAATTCGCCGCCGCCGGCACCCCCGAGGAAGTCGACGCCAAACTGCGCCGCTACGACGGCGTCGTCGACGAAGTCGTCCTCTCGGTCCCCAGCTTCCAGGTCACCGACGAGCGGGTCGCCGAGAACCTCGCGCTGCTGACCGACCGCTGCGCCCCGTGAGCACCCGCTGGCTCGTCCCGACGCTCGCCTACGTGGTCACCCTCGGCGCGCTCGGGGTGACCAGCAAGCTCGCCCTGCGCACGATGAGCTGGCAGGACCTCGTGGTCTGGACGGCGAGCGCCTACGCGGTCGGCGCGATCGTCCTCCTCGTCCTCGGCAAGGGCAGCTTCAACACCGGCCCCGATGTCGGCTGGGCGCTGGTCTCGGCCGTCATCGTGGTCAGCTCCCTGGTCCTCCTCTACATCGCCCTCGGCAACGGCGAGGCGTCCAAGGTCGTCCCGATCACCGCCGCCTACCCTGCCGTGACCCTGATCGGCGCCGCCCTCTTCCTCTCCGAGGACATCACCGCGGGCAAGGTCGCCGGCATGCTCCTCGTCCTCGCCGGCGTAGTCGTCCTCACCGTCGCCGACTAGTCGAAGTCGCCGGCGCGGAGCTGGTCGCGGAGCTCGGAGCGGCGGATCTTGCCGCTGATCGTCTTCGGCAGCTCGTCGACGAAGTGGATCTCGCGGGGGTACTTGTAGGGCGCGGTGAGGTTCTTGGCGAAGTCCTGCAGCTCCTTGGCCAGCGCGGCGTTGCCCTCGTGACCCTCGGCGAGGATGACGAAGGCGCAGACGATCTGGGTCCGCTCCGGGTCATCCTTGCCGACCACCGCCGCCTCGACCACGGCCTCGTGCTCGACCAGCGCCGACTCGACCTCGAAGGGGCCGATCCGGTAGGCGGAGGAGGTGATCACGTCGTCGTCGCGGCCCTCGAACCAGAGGTAGCCGTCGCCGTCGCGCCAGGCTTTGTCGCCGCTGTAATAGAGGCCGTTGCGGAAGGACTTGGCGTTCGCCTCGTCGTCGCCGACGTACTCGTCGAAGAGGCCGACCGGGCGGGGGCCGTCGAGCCGGATGGCGATGTTGCCGACCACGTCGTCGTCGCAGCGGGCCCCCTCGTCGTCGAAGACGTCGACGTTCCAGCCGGGCATCGGCTTCCCCATCGACCCGGGCCGCACCGGCAGGCAGCGGTAGTTGGCGACCATCGCCACCGTCTCCGACTGGCCGTAGCCGTCGTAGACCGTCAGCCCGCCGGTGCCGTCGGCCCAGGCGCGGATCACCTCCGGGTTGAGCGGCTCGCCGGCGCTGGTGCAGTGGCGCAGCTTCGACAGGTCGTGCTTGGTGAAGTCGCCTTGGACGATCAGGCGGTAGAGCGTCGGCGGGGCGCAGAACGAGGTGATCTCGCCCTTCGAGACGATCGACAGGACGGTGTCGGCGTCAGGCCTGCCGAGCGCCACCTGAACCACGGTCGCCCGCTCGTGCCACTGGCCGAAGAGCCCGCCCCAGGCCGCCTTCGCCCAGCCGGTGTCGGAGACGGTCCAGTGCCGGTCGCCGGGACGCAGGTCGTGCCAGAAGCGCGCCGTCGTCGCGTGCCCGAGCCCGTAGGAGACCGGCTGGCGGACCATCTTCGGGTAGCTGACGGTGCCGCTGGTGAAGAAGATGATCATCGGGTCGGCGGAGACCGTCGGCGCCTCCGGGACCTCGCCGTCGCCGGCGGAGTCGAGCATCTGGTCGAGGTCGAGCCAGCCCTCGCCACCGCCGCCCCAGGCGATCTTCAGCCGCAGGCCGGGGAGCTCCTCGGTGACCGCGTCGAGCCGCTCGGCGCCGCTGCCGTCGGTGATCGCGACGCTCGCCTCGGAGACCCGCAGCCGGTAGCCGATGTCCCGCGGGGTGAGCATGTTGGGCGCCGGCATCACCACTGCGCCGATCCGGATCGCGCCGAGCATCGCCATGTACCAGGCGGGGACGCGCGGCAGCATGATGAAGACGCGGTCGCCCTTGCCGACGCCGGCGTCGAGGAGGGCCCGCGCCGCGCGGCGCGACTCCAGCGCCAGGTCGGCGACGGTCTGCTCGGCGACCACGCCGCCCTCACCGTCGAGCGAGACCAGCGCGAGGTCGTCCGGCGCCTCCGCCGCCCACTTCTCGACGATGTCGATCACCGGGTTGAAGTCCTCCGGGACCTCCAGCCGGAAGCCGGCCTTCTCGGCGTCGTAGTCGCTCATCCGCGGCTCGGCGGAACGGTTCGGCAGTGCGCTCATCTCAGTCCCCTCCTCCACATTGCGGCGCGATCCCTCAGCGCCCTTTCCAGACAGGTTTGCGCTTCTCGGCGAAGGCCCGCGGGCCCTCCTGTCCGTCCTCGCTCAGGTAGACCTTTTCGTAGATCTCGTCGGCGTGATCGAGGCCCTCCTCCCAGCCGCGGTCGGCCGAGGCGTAGATCATCTCCTTCGCCGCCTCCACCGAGAGCGGCGCCATCTCGGCGATCCCGCGCGCCATCTTCTCCGCCTCCGCGCGCAGGTCCTCGAGCGGGACGACCTTGTTGACGAAGCCGATCTCGTAGGCGCGCTGGGCGGTGATCGGCTGCCCGGTGAGCAGGATCTCCATCGCCAAGCGCGGCCCGATGATCCAGGCCAGCGGCGCCGCCCACGGCGACCCCCGCCCGACTTTCACCTCGGTGACGCCGAACTTGGCGTTGTCGGAGGCGATGCAGAGGTCGACCTGTTGGGCGAGCAGGAAGCCGCCCGCGAAGGCGTAGCCGTTGACTGCGGCGATCACCGGCTTCTTCACCTGGATCGTCCGGCCGAGGTGGACGATGAAGTCCTTCGGCGGGATTTTCAGCGCCGTGTCCGACATCTCTTTCAGGTCGCCGCCGGCGCAGAACGCTTTGTCGCCGGCGCCGGTGATGATCAGGACGGCGGCCGAATCGTCCTCGTTGAACTTCTCGATCCCCAGGCGGAGGCCGTCGCGGACCGCTTTGTTCAGGGCGTTGCGGGCCTCGGGCCGGTTGATCGTCAACCAGGCGACGCGATCGTCGACCTCGTAGAGGACCTCGGGCGGGATGTCGCTCATCTGCTGCTCTTTCCTTTCGTCATCTCGGGTCAGATCCTGAGCACGCCACCAGGCGTGCGCTCGACCGGCGCGCCCGCGGTGACCGAGAGGGCCATGCCGAGGGTGTTGCGGGTGTCGGTCGGGTCGATCAGCCCGTCGTTGCGCATCTCGGAGGTGAGGTGGTAGGCGCCGCTGGTCTGCTCGAAGTACTCGCCGACCTCGGCGGCGATCCGTTCGATCTCCTCCGTGTCGGGCTCGTGGCCGCGCCGTTTCATGCTCGCGATCCGAACTTCCGAAAGCGTTTTCACCGCCTGCTCGGCGCCCATCACCGAGGACTTCGAGTTTGGCCAGGCGAAGAGGAAGCGCGGCCCCCAGGAGGGCCCGCACATCGCGTAGTTGGCCGCCGCCTGCGAGGCGTGGATCAGCACCGAGAGCTTCGGCACGGTGACGTTCGACTGGACCATCAGCATCTTCGCCCCGTCCTTGGTGATCCCGTTGCGCTCGTACTCCTTGCCGACCATGAAGCCGGTGACGTTGTGGAGGAAGATCAGCGGGATCCCGTCGCGGTCGCAGATCTGCATGAACTGGGACGCCTTGTTGGCGGCCTCGCTGTAGATCACGCCGTTGTTGGCGAGGATCCCGACCTTGAAGCCCCATATGTACGCCCAGCCGGTGGCCATCGTGTCGCCGTAATCGGGCTTGAACTCGTGGAAGAGGCTGCCGTCGACGATCCGGGCGATCACCTCCCGCACCTCGAACTGCTTTTTGATTTCGTCGGGGATGATCCCGTAGATCTCGTTCGGGTCGTAGTAGGGCTCTTCCGGCTCGCGCCGGTCCATCCAGGTCTTGTCGGGCTGGCGCCAGAGGCCGACGATCTCGCGGGCGAGGGCGATGCCCTCCTCCTCGGTGTCGACCGCGTAGTCGCCGGTGCCGGAGACGCTCGTCTGCATGTCGGCGCCGCCGAGTTCGTCGGCGGTCACTTCTTCACCGGTCGCCGCTTTGACCAGGGGCGGGCCGGCGAGGAAGACGCAGCCGGTGCCGCGGACCATGATCGACTCGTCGCAGAGCGTCGGCAGGTAGGCGCCGCCCGCCGTGCAGAGGCCGAGCACCACCGCCAGCTGCGGGATCCCGGCGCCGCTCAGCAGGCACTGGTTGTGGAAGATGTTCCCGGCCAGCGCGTAGATTTCGTCCTGCAGCGGCAGGTAGGCGCCGCCGCAGTCCATCAGGTGGATGACCGGCAGCCGGTTCTCCAGCGCGATGTCGAGCGCGCGGACCATCTTCTTCACCGACAGCGGGTACCAGGAGCCGCCTTTCAGCGAGCTGTCGCCGGCGTTGATCAGCACCTCGCGGCCGTTGACCACGCCGACCCCCGTGATCACCAGGCCCTGCGGCGCCTCGCCGTCGTAGGCCTCGCCGGCGGCCAGCGCCGACAGCTCGAGGAACGGCGAGCCGGGGTCGAGCAGCAGTTTCAGGCGCTCGCGCACCGGCAGCTTTTCCTGCTCGGCGAGCCGGTCCCAGGCCCGCTGGGGCCGGTCGTAGCGAGCCGTGTGAAGGCGCTCCTTCAGCTCCTCGGCGAGGCCGAGGTTGTGCTCCCGGTTCGATTTATAGGTCGGCGCGCTGGTGTCCAGGGTCGAGATGATGCGACGCACTTCAGTCCTCCTCTTTCACGGTCTCGTCCTCGGGCTCGAGTGAGATCAGGGCGTCGCCGCGGTCGAACGTTTCGCCGACCTCGCGGTGGACCCGCTCGACCCGGCCGTCGCGGGAGGCGGTCATCTCGCTCTGCATCTTCATGCTCTCGATCGTCACCAGCACCTGGCCGACGTGGACCTCGTCCCCGGGCGCGACGGCGATCGAGACGACGGTGCCCGGCATCGGCGCGATGACCGTGTCTTCACCGATCGAGGCCTGGAGCGAGCGCTCGACCGGGTCGAAGACCTCGAGGTTCCAGGCGCGGCCGAAGGCGTGGATGTAGACGGTGTCGTGGTCGACCGCCAGCCAGACCTTCTCGACCCGGTCGCCGAGCGCCAGCTCATAGGCGCGACCGACCGGGCTGAGGTCGGCCTCGTAGGCGCTGCCGCCGATCCAAAGCGTCGCGTCGGTGCCGCGGCGGGAGACGGCGACCTCGGTCGCCTCGCCACCCTCGGTTGAAATCTCCAGTCGCATCAGGGCCTCCACTCCCCCATCGCCGCGAGCGGCGCCGGTATCTCGAAGCGATGATCGAAGCGCGGGCTGGCCATCGCCGCGGCAGCGATCAGGACCCGTGCCTCGTCGGGCGAGAGCGCGTCGCCGACCAGCTCGTCGGCGTGTTCGTCGAGGAAGCTCGTCGTCGTCTCCCCGGCGGCGAACGCCGGATGGGCGAGCACCTGCTCGAGGTAGGCGGCGTTGGTCTGCAACCCGAGCAGCACCGTTTCCCGCAGTGCCCCGCGGGTGCGCCGGATCGCCTCCTCGCGGGTGTCGCCGCGGCCGATCACCTTGGCGATCATCGGGTCGAAGGAGGCGCTGATCTCCTGGCCCTCGATCGTCCCGTGGTCGACGCGGACGCCGGGCCCGGCGGGGAAGTTGACCAGCGCCAGGCGACCGGTGGCCGGGGCGAAGTTGGAGGCCGGGTCCTCGGCGTAGATCCGGCACTCGATCGCGTGCCCGGTGAGGGCGATCGCGTCCTGGTCGTAGCCAAGCTCCTCGCCGGCGGCGATCCGCAGCTGCTCGGCGACGATGTCGAGGCCGGTGACGAGCTCGGTCACCGGGTGCTCGACCTGCAGCCGCGTGTTCATCTCGAGGAAGTAGAAGTTGCGCTCGCCGTCGACGACCATCTCGATCGTCCCCGCCGAGACGTAGCCGACCGCCTTGGCCAGCTCGACCGCCCGGGCGCCCATGTCGGCGCGGGTCTCGGCGTCGATGAACGAAGAGGGGGCCTCCTCGATCACCTTCTGGTAGCGCCGCTGGATCGAGCACTCGCGCTCGCCGAGGTGGACGACGTTGCCGTGGGAGTCGGCGAGCACCTGGACCTCGATGTGACGGGGGTGGTCGACGTAGCGCTCGACGAAGACGCGGCCGTCGCCGAAACTGGCGAGCGCCTCGCTCGAGGCGAGGTCGAATGCCTCGCGGCATTCCTCGGCCGAGCGGGCGATCCGCATCCCCTTGCCGCCGCCGCCCGCGCTCGCCTTCAGCAGCACCGGATAGCCGACCGACTCCGCCGCCGCCAGCGCGGCGTCGGCGTCGGCGACTGCTCCGTCGGAGCCGGGGACGGTCGGCATCCCGGCCTTCTGGGCGATCGCCTTCGACTCGATCTTGTCGCCCATCGAGCGGATCGCGTCAGGCGGCGGGCCGATGAAGGTCAAGCCCGCGTCGGCGACCGCCTGGGCGAAGTCGGCGTTCTCGGAGAGGAAGCCGAAGCCCGGGTGGATCGCGGTGGCGCCGGTCTCCTTCGCCGCGGCGAGGATCTCCTCGACGTTCAGGTAGGCGCCGACCGGGGTGTCGCCGTGCAGCTCGACCGCCTCGTCGGCGTCGCGCACCGCGACGCCGCCGCGGTCGAGCGCGTGGAAGACGGCGACGCTCGGGACGTCGAGCGCCCGCAGCGTGCGGATGATCCGCGCCGCGATCTCGCCGCGGTTGGCGACCAGGACCTTTTCCGGCAGGCTCATCTGGCGGCCTCCAGCAGCGCCGCGACCTCGGCGTCGATCTCGATCGGCATCGTCAGCAACATCGCCGCGTAGGACTTGGCCTGCGGGTCGTAGCGCAGGCTCGAGGTGCCGCCGGTCCCGCCCAGCACCTGGGTCATGATGATGTTGATCGCGTCGAGGCCCGGCATCGCCCAGCGCTTCACCTCGGCGTCGTCGCGGAGGTCGTGGGCGAAGAAGTTGGTGACGCGCTCGGCCGTCACCTGGGCGGCGATCGTCGACGCGAACTCCGGCCGACGGGCGATCACCCCGATGTTGGCGAGGTTGCCCTTGTCGCCGCTGCGCCCGTAGGCGAGGCGTTTGAGCGGCACCCGCCAGGTCCCTCCGGGCGGCGCCTTCGTCGGCTCATCGAGCACCGGCGTGCCCGGCTTCACGGCCGGATCGCCCGGCGACAACGTCAGCGCCACGTCCTCACCGGCGAGCGTCACCCGCGGCTCGGCCATCCGCTTGTCGACGAGCAGGTGGATGACGCGGAAGACCGGGGCGGGCCGCGGGCGGCCGGCGAAGAACCCGGTCATCCCCTGGGCGACGAGGCTGGTCGGCACGTACTCGCCGGAGAACACCTCGACCCCGGCCCGCTCGGCGTGGAGCACGCCGATCTTCACCACGACTTCGGTGGCCCCGTCGGGCGCGCTCTTGTCGCCGAGGATGTCTCCGCCGCCGACGACCTCGAGCGAGGTCTCGCGGAACGGCTCGAGGCCTTTCTCGGCGAGCAGCCGTTCGGAGCGGGCGAAGATCGACTCGGCCGCGCGCCGGGCGCGCCCGGCCGCCTCCATGCCGGCGAACAGCGCCGTGGTCACCGCCCGGTAGCCGTCCTGGTGGGTGGCGGTCACCTTGTAGGTCCCGGTCGCCGCCGAGCCTTTCGCTCCGGTCGCCCGGACCCGGTCGGGGCCGACCTGCTCGAGCTTCACCCCGCGCCAGTCGCAGACGACGTCCGGCATCACGTAGGCGCCGGGGTCGCCGATCTCGTAGAGGATCTGCTCGCCGACGGTCCCCGGGGTGATCAACCCGCCGGTCCCCGGCGCTTTGCTGATCGTCACCGTGCCGTCGGCCTCGCACTCGGCGATCGGGTAGCCCATGTCCTCCCAGCCGGGGACGCTCGACCAGTCGGTGAAGGTGCCGCCGGCGCACTGCGGCCCGCACTCGACGATGTGGCCGGCGAGCGAGCCGGCGGCGAGCAGGTCGAAGTCGTCGTCGGACCAGCCGAACTCGTGCATCAGCGGGCCGAGGACGACCGCGGCGTCGACGCAGCGCCCGGTGACGACGATGTCGGCGCCTGCGGCGAGGGCGGTGGCGATCGGCCGCGCGCCGAGGTAGGCGTTCATCGTGCTGGGGTCGGCGGGCAGCGCCTCGCCGGTGAACATGTCGTTGGCGCCGGCGGCGCGGATCTCGTCGATCTTCGGCAGCAGGTCATCGCCCTCGACCGCCGCGACCTTGAGGTCGAGCCCGGCCTCCTTCACCGCGGCTTCGAAGGCGGCGGCGCAGGCGGCCGCGTTGAGCGCGCCGGCGTTGGTCACGATCTTGATCCCGCGCTCGGCGATCTCCGCCAGGTAGGGCTGCAGCGCGGTGATCGCGTCGGGCACGAAACCCGCCTCGGGGTCCTTCGCCCGGGCCCGGGCGAGCAGCGCCATCGTGATCTCCGCCAGGTAGTCGGCGACGAGGTAGTCCAGGTCCTTCTCGCGCAGGAGCTGCGGGACGGCCGAGCGGGTGTCGCCCCAGAAAGCTGCCCAACATCCGATCTTCGTCACGTTCTTCTCCTCTTTGGTGATGTTGGTCATCTGGGGTTGTTGTCCGGGGTCATCGCGCGGCCTTCTCGAGAAAGGCGCGCATCGCTCCAAGGGTCTCGTCGGTCCCGAGCGCGATCGCCTGGGCGAGCGCCTCGGTCCGCAAGGAGTCCTCGAGCGTCGTGCCCTCGCCGCGATTGATCAGGTCCTTGGCCATCGTCATCACCGCCGGGATCGGCGTCGCCAGGCGCTCGGCCAGGCCGATCGCCTCTGCCAGCGCCTCATCGGCGGTGCCCGCCAGCCGGTTCGCGATCCCCAGCTCGTGGGCGCGGGCGGCGTCGATCTCCTCGCCGAGCAGCATCAGCTCCTTCGCCGCGTGGGTGCCGACCGAGCGAGGCAGGAGCCAGGCGCTGCCGAGGTCGGGGACGAGGTTGCGGCGGACGAAGACCTGGCAGAAGCGGGCGTCGGCCGCGGCGACGATCAGGTCGCAGGCGAGCGCGGTCGAGAAGCCGGCCCCGTAAGCGGGGCCGCTGACCGCGGCGACGATCGGCAGGCGGCTGTTGCGGAGCCCGAGGATCAGGTTGTGGAGCGCGCCCATGACCGCGATCCGCGCCTCCGGCTCGCCACCCGCGACGCGCTCGCCGACGTCGGCGAGGTCACCGCCGGAGGAGAAGGCGCGGCCGGCGCCGGCGAGGACGAGCGCCCGCACCTCGCGATCGGCCTCGACCTCGTTCAGCGCGGCGACGACGTCGTCGACCAGCTCGACCCCGAGCGCGTTCAACCGCGCCTCGCGGTCCATCCTGATGATTGCGACGCCGCCCTCGCGGCGCTCGATCGTGGCGTAGGACAAGTTCGGCCTCCTTACATTCGAAAGATCGGCTTGCGGCGCTCACCGAGCGGCGCGTTGGCGGTGACCGAGAGGGCCAACCCGAGCACGTCGCGGGTGCTCTCGGGGGCGATCACGCCGTCGTCCCAGAGCCGCGCGCTGGCGTAATAGGGATGGCCCTGGGTCTCGTACTGGAGGCGGATCTCGGCTTTGCGTTCCTCGATCTTCTCCGGGTCGGTCTCGCGGCCGACCATGGTCAGGACGTTGGCGGCCTGCTCGCCGCCCATCACGCTGATCCGCGCGTTCGGCCACATCCAGAGGAAGCGCGGGAAGTAGGGCCGGCCGCACATCCCGTAATTGCCGGCGCCGAAGGAGCCGCCGACGATCACGGTCAGCTTCGGCACCCGGGCGACCGCGACGGCGGCGATCATCTTGGCGCCGTCTTTGGCGATCCCGCCCGCCTCGGCGTCGCGGCCGACCATGAAGCCGGTGATGTTCTGGAGGAAGACGAGCGGGATGCCGCGTTGGTCGCACATCTCGATGAAGTGGGCGCCCTTGAGCGCGCTGGAGGAGAAGATCACGCCCTGGTTGGCGAGGATCCCGACCGGGTGGCCGTGCAGGTGGGCGAAGCCGCAGACCAGGGTCGTCCCGTAGCCCGCCTTGAACTCGTGGAAGCGGCTGCCGTCGACGATCCGGGCGATGATCTCGCGCGGGTCGTACGGGGTGCGGATGTCCGGCGGGACCGCGCCGGTGAGGGTCGCCGGGTCGACCGCGGGCTCCTCGACCGGGATCCGCGGCCAGGGGCAGGGGCGCCGCTCGGGCAGGGTGGCGACGATCGAGCGGACGATCGCCAGCGCCTCGCGGTCGTCGGCGGCGAGGTGGTCGGCGACGCCGGAGACCCGCGTGTGGAGCTCGCCGCCGCCCAGTTCCTCGGCGGTGACGTCCTCGCCGGTCGCCGCTTTCACCAACGGCGGGCCGCCGAGGAAGATCGTCCCCTGCTCGGCGACGATCACGCTCTCGTCGCACATCGCCGGGACGTAGGCGCCGCCCGCGGTGCAGGAGCCGAGCACGGCGGCGATCTGGGGGATGCCCTCGGCCGACATGTTCGCCTGGTTGTAGAAGCTCTGGCCGAAGCCGCGGACGTCGGGGAAGAGTTCGTCCTGAAGCGGCAGGTAGCCGCCGCCGGAGTCGACCAGGTAGATGCAGGGCAGGCGATTCTGCAGCGCGATCTCCTGGGCGCGGGTGTGCTTCCGCGCGGTCATCGGATAGTAGGAGCCGCCTTTGACGGTGGCGTCGTTGCAAACGATCATCACCTCGCGGCCCTCGACCCGGCCGATGCCGGTGATGATCCCGGCGCCGGGCGCCTGGTCCTCGTACATCCCGTGGGCGGCGAGCTGGGAGAGCTCGAGGAAGGGCGAGCCGCGGTCGAGCAGCAGTTCGACCCGCTCGCGGGGCAGCAGCTTGCCGCGTGAGACGTGGCGCTCGGCGGCGCGCTCGCCGCCGCCCGCGCGCACCCGCGCCCACTGGGCCTGGAGGTCGGCGGTCAGCTCGGCGAAGGCGGCCTCGTTGCTCTCGAACTCGGCGGCGGCGGGATCGGCGTGGCTGCGCAGGACGACGCTCATCCGACCGGCTCCAGCTCGACCAGCGATTGGCCCTGCTTGACCCCGTCGCCGGCGGCGACGAGGACGTCGATGACGGTCGTCTCGACCGGTGCGGTCAGCGACATCTCCATCTTCATCGACTCGATCACGACCAGCACCTGGCCCTCGACGACGCTCTCGCCGGGGGCGACGCGCAGTTCCAGGACGGTGCCCGGCATCGGCGCCTCGAGCGTGCCCTGGGCGGCCGTCGCGTTCCCCTCGACGACGGGCTCGACGACGCGGAAGGCAAAGGCCTCGGGGCCGGCCGCGAGCCAGGTTTCGCCGCCCGAGGAGGCGATCTCCCAGGCCCAGGCGGGGCCGGCGGTGAAGGCTTCATCGGCGCCGATCGTCACCGTCTCTTCGCCCGGCCCGCCGGCGACCGAGACCGGCACCGGGTCGCCGCCGCGGGAGGCCACTTCGAGCTTCAGTGGGACGGGGCCGTCGAGCCGGAAGCCGACCAGGGCGCGCCAGGGATCGTCGTCCTCGCCCGCCCGCAGCTCGCGGCTCTGGGCCGCGGCGAAGGCGACCAGCGCTTCGCGTTCTTGGCTCGCCGGCGGGAGCACCTCGGCCTCGCCGCGGTCGATCAACCCGGTGTCGATGTCGCCGGCGCGGACCCGGTCGAGGTTGATCAGGCGCCGCAAGAAGCCGCCGTTGGTGGGAAGCCCGAGCAGGCGGAGGTCGCCGAGGGCGAGGTCGAGGCGCTCGACAGCGGCCTCCCGATCGGCGCCGTGGGCGATGACCTTCAGCAGCAGCGAGTCGTAGAAGGGCGTCACCTGGGTGCCCGCCTCGACGCCGCTGTCGACGCGGATGCCCTCGCCCTCGGGCTCGCGGTAGGCGACCAGCTCGCCGGTCGCCGGGAGAAAGTCGGCGGCCGGATCCTCGGCGCAGACCCGGACCTCGATCGCGTGGCCGTCGAAGGTCACCTCGTCCTGGGTGAAGGCGAGTGGCGCGCCGGCTGCGACCAGCAACTGCTGCTCGACCAGGTCGAGCCCGGTCACCAGCTCGGTCACCGGGTGCTCGACCTGCAGCCGCGCGTTGACCTCGAGGAAGAACCACTCGGTCGGGTCGTCGGCCGACACCAGGAACTCGGCGGTGCCGGCGCCGACGTAGCCCGCCGCCCGGGCGAGCTCCACCGCGGCGGCGCAGAGCGGCTCGCGGATCTCCGGTGTCACCACCGGCGAGGGGCTCTCCTCGACCACCTTCTGATGGCGGCGCTGGAGGCTGCACTCCCTCTCGCCGAGGTGGACGACGTTGCCGTGGGAGTCGGCGATGATCTGGACCTCGACGTGGCGGGCGCGCTCGACGTAGCGCTCGACCAGCAGCGAGTCGTCGCCGAAGCCGGCCAGCGCCTCGCGGCGGGCGGCCGCCAGGCCATCGGCCAGCGCCGCCGGGTCGCGGACGATCCGCATCCCGCGTCCGCCGCCGCCCGCGGCGGCCTTGATCATCAGCGGCAGGCGGCCCGGGTCCTCGGCGACGAAGGCGCTGATCTCCTCGTCGGTCAGGCCGGGCTTCTGCAGGCCGGGAAGGACCGGCACGCCGTGCTCGGCGGCGAGCAGCTTGGCCGCGACCTTGTCGCCGAGGAGGCGGGTCGCGGCGGGCGGCGGCCCGATGAAGGTCAGTCCCGCGGCCTCACAGGCGGCGGCGAAGTCGGCGTCCTCGGAGAGGAACCCGTAACCGGGGTGGATCGCCGTCGCGCCGCTCTCGGCGGCCGCGGCGAGCACGCGCTCGGCCGAGAGGTAGGACTCGGCGGCGGGGGCGGGGCCGAGGCGGACCGCGGTGTCGGCGGCGCGAACGTGCGGCGCGGCGGCGTCGGCGTCCGAGTAGACGGCGATCGAACGAATGCCCAATCGCCGCAGCGTCCGCATGACACGCAGCGCGATCTCTCCGCGATTGGCAACCAGGACCGACGTATCCATTCTCTGGATCCAAGCTACCGTCCGGTCAGACCCTTCCTCACTGGCTAAACCGCCAGTGAATCGGGGTCAGCGGGGGATCGCGCGGAAGGCGCCGCGGACCTCCGCCGTGAAGAGGTCGGGGACTTCCATCGCGGCGAAGTGGCCGCCGCGGTCGAGCAGGTTGTAGTAGGCAAGATTTGGCTCCTGGGCGCGGATCCAGCGCTCGGGGACCGGGTTGATGTCGTGGGGGAAGACGCTGAGGGCGTAGGGGACGCCGACGGGGGCGATCGGGGCGCGGGCGCGGGCAGTCTCCCAGTAGAGGCGGGCCGAGGAGGCGGCAGTGTTCGTCAGCCAGTAGAGGGTGACGTTGTCGAGCAAGCGGTCCCGGTCGTAGACGGTGTCGGGGTCCGACCAGAAGTGGAACTTCTCGACGATCCAGGCGCACTGGCCTGCGGGCGAGTCGGCGAGGCCGAAGCCGAGCGTCTGCGGCCGGGTCGACTGCTGGCGCGAGTAGCCGCGGCCGGTTCTGTTGAACTCGTCGCGGCGCTCGAGCGTCCAGCGCTCGAAACCGTCCTCGGCCCCGAGCCGCTTGATCGACGCGCCGTCGACGTAGTCGTGGTTGAGGTGGATCCCGAGCACGCCCTCGCCGCCGTGCAGCGCCACCGCCCGGCTGACCGCCGACCCCCAGTCGCCGCCCTGGGCGCCGTAGCGCTGGTAGCCGAGGCGCGCCATCAGCACCGTCCACGCGCGGGCGACCCGGTCCGGGTCCCAGCCCGTCGCCGGCGGCGGGTCGCTGAAGCCGTACCCGGGGAGGGCAGGGATGACGAGGTCGAAGGCGTCCGCCGCCTCGCCGCCGTGCGCCACCGGGTCGGTCAGCGGCCCGATGACCTCGAGGAACTCGAGCACCGACCCGGGCCAGCCGTGCGTCATCACCAGCGGCGTCGCGCCGGGCTCGGGCGAGCGCACGTGGATGAAATGGATCCCGACCCCGTCGATCTCGGTGCGGAACTGGGGCAGCGCGTTCAGCCGCGCCTCGAGCCGGCGCCAGTCGTACTCCGTCCCCCAGTAGTCACAGAACTCCCGCACGTACTCGAGCGGCGCGCCCTGTTCCCAGTCCGCGGCGACCTCCGGCCGCGGCCAGCGGGTCCGCCCGAGCCGCTCCCTCAGGTCCTCCAGCTCGGCCTCGGGGACCTCGACCTGGAACGGCTCGACCGCCGCCCCGCCCCCGCTCATGCCCGCGCCGGCTTCTCCAGCCCGGCCCGCTCGTAATAGGAGGCGGGCGTGTCGTGCGGGTCCTTGTAGATCGTGAACCAGCAGCGGCCGGGGACGCCGGAGCAGTTGATCGCCGGCCAGGGGTGGCCAACGTCGCCGATCGGCATGACGAAGTGCCAGACCGCGAGGTGGGTGCGGTAGACGCTGTAGAGCGGGTTGGAGAAGTTGAGGCCGGGGACCTCCTCGGTCACCCGCGGGAAGTTCAGCGGCTCCTCGAGGCAACCGCGCAGCTCCTGGCGCCCGCAGCTGCCGCAGACCTGGTGGTGGATGACGAAGGCCTCGTCGGTCTCGTGGACCGAGACCGTCCCCCAGTTGCCGACCCCGAGGAAGAAGCTCCAGTTGCGGACCCGGGCGACCGGGTCGCCCAGTTCGGCGAGGTCGCCCTCCATCCGCCCGTGCCACCAGTCGGCGCGCGCGCACTCGAGCTGCGCGGCGAAGAGGCCCTCGGTGCCGAACCGGCGGTAGACGTTGTTGATCGTCGCCGTCGCCCAGTCGATTCGGTAGTCGTGGAGAGCGAGCGCCGCCGCGTCGGTCTCGCCCCAGAGGCGCTTCGCCTTGCCCGTGTCGCCCTCGCGCATCAGCGCCTCGAAGAGGTCGGCGGCCTCGGTGCCGCCGGCGAAGAGGTCATGCGCCGCCGCGGCCGTCTCGGCGTCCCCGATCCCGGCCCGCAGCCCGATCTCCAGCCACAGATCCGGTTCGAAGCACTTCGCCATCTCCTCGGGCCCGTGGTTCTCGAGCACCCAGCGGATCGCCGTCGCCCCCCAGTCGATCATCAGATCGACCAGCCCCGTCCGCGCCTCGACGATCCGGTCCCACTCCGCCCGAGCCACCGCCGGATCCCCCGAGTCGATCGCCTCGTGGACGAGCTCGGTGCCGTTGCGGCACATCTCGTCGAGCTCCTCCTGCGTACAGAGCAACGCCATCGTGCTCCGACGCTATGCCCGTACCCCCCCGCGCCGCCCCTATCACTTCCGCCAACCCGATGCCCTTCGCTACTTCCCCGTCATATGAGGGGGAAATAGCGAAGGGCAGGTACTCAGGCCATGCTGCGCGCGATCACCACGCG
The DNA here is from genome assembly GCA_025964255.1 of Solirubrobacterales bacterium. GTDB lineage: Bacteria > Actinomycetota > Thermoleophilia > Solirubrobacterales > 70-9 > VAYN01. The sequence goes on from JAOPZF010000202.1 coordinate 29,605, forward strand.
CTGGATCTCCTGGGTGCCCTCGTAGATCTGGGTGATCTTCGCGTCGCGCATCATCCGCTCGACCGGATACTCGTTGACGTATCCGTAGCCGCCCAGGACCTGGATCGCCTCGAGCGTCACCTTAATCGCGTTGTCGGAGGCGAAGAGCTTGGCCATCGACGTGTACTTCGGCAGGTCCGCCGGCCGCTCGGGGCGGTCGCACATGGCGCACGCCTTGTAGAGCAGC
>JAOPZF010000214.1 GCA_025964255.1 Solirubrobacterales bacterium
CCGTCGGAGCCTTCGCCGCCGGTCTCGATCTGCGAGTTGATGCCGATCACTTCGCCCGCCGAGTTGATCAGCGGACCGCCCGAGTTGCCCGGGTTGATCGCGGCGTCGGTCTGGATGACGTTGTCGATCGTGACGCCGTCGGGCGCGGTGATTTCACGCTGCAGGGCCGAGACGATGCCGCTGGTCACGGTCCGCTGCAGGTCGAAGGGGTTGCCGATCGCGACGACCGGGTCGCCGACTTCCATCTTCGAGGAGTCGCCGAGCTTCAGCGGGTGGAGCTGGGACGCCGGCGCGTCGACCTTCAGCAGCGCGAGGTCCTTGTTGGGTTCGGTGCCGACGACTTCGGCCGGGTACATCTTGCCTTCGGCTTCGAAGGAGACCCGGATCGTTTCGCCGCCTTCGACTACGTGGTTGTTGGTGAGGACGTGGCCTTCGTCGTCGAGCACGATGCCCGAGCCCGAGTCGACGCCTTCGGAAACTTTGGATTCGATGAAGGCGACGCCGCTGCCGTCTGCCTTGTAGATCTGGTTGATGCTGTTGCCGCCTTCGCTGCTGGTGAGCGCGGCGGGGGTGGTGCCGGAAGCCGAGACGACTTCACGGGTGGTGGTGGAGCCGCCGCTGGTCGAGACGAGCCCGGTCGCGATCGCGATCAGGCCGAAGACGGCGACGACCGCCCCGCCCAAGAGGGCGGAGCCGAACGGGTGACTTCTCTTTCGCTTGGGCATGGCAGAGAGAATTGCGCCACCTGCTCGGCATTCCCTAAACGGGCGTGAACGTCTTTCTAAAGAGTTGCCAAGGGATTTCTAAAGACGCGAGCGGCGATCCCGCGCCCGGTGCCGATTTGACGAAATTCGATTCGGTCCCTAATCTTTCGGCGCCGAACGACCGTGAAGACGCGCGCCTCCGCAGGGCGCGCGGAGAGGGGAAGCACCACAAGCATGTCCGACCGCATTGAGCCTTACGTCTGGAAGATCGCCGGAGTGGTGATCCTGGGGATGACGATGTCGATCCTCGACACGACGATCGTCAACGTCGCCCTCGACACCCTGAGTCGCGAACTTCACACGACCCTGGCGCAGATCCAGTGGGTCGCCACTGGTTACCTGCTCGCGCTCGCCGCGGTTATCCCATTGACCGGCTGGGCGGCGCGCCGTTTCGGCGCCAAGCGCGTCTACCTCGCCTCGATCTTCCTCTTCACCGTCGGCTCTGCCCTCTGCGGCGTCGCCGGGTCGAGCACCTCGCTGATCCTCTTCCGAGTCCTCCAAGGCGTCGGCGGCGGGATGATCATGCCGATCTCCCAGATGATCATGGCCGAGGTCGCCGGGCCGAAACGGATGGGCCGCGTGATGGGCATCGTCGTCATGCCCGCGATGCTGGCGCCGATCCTCGGGCCGGTCGTCGGCGGCCTGATCCTGCAGAACCTGCACTGGTCCTGGATCTTCTTCGTCAACGTGCCGATCGGGATCGTCGCCGGGTTCCTCGGCTGGCGGATGCTTCCCGAATCGAACCTCGGTAAAGCGGGCAAGCTCGACTGGCTCGGCCTCGTATTGCTGGCGACCAGCATGCCGCTGATCGTCTACGGCCTCTCGGAGATCGCGACCAAGGAAAGCTTCACCGCACCGAGCGTGATCTGGCCGATCGTCGCCGGTATCGCCCTGGCCGGCTCGTTCGGCTGGCACGCGTTGCACGTCGAGAGGCCGCTGCTCGACGTCCGCCTGTATGCCAACCGGATCTTCGCCGCCGCTTCGCTGACCACCTTCGGCCTCGGCGCGGCGCTGTTCGGGGCGATGATCCTGGTGCCGCTCTACTACCAGCAGGTGCGCGGCGAGGACGTCATCGTCACCGGCCTCCTGGTCGGGCCGCAGGGCCTGGGAATGCTGCTGGTGGCGCCGTGGATCGCCCGCTTCACCGACCGCTTCGGCGGCGGCCGCGTCGCCTTCGTCGGCATCTCGGTCCTCACGCTCAGCTCGCTGCCGCTCTGCTTCATCGGCGCGAACACCTCGATCCTCTTCATCTCGATCCTGCTGCTGGTCCGCGGTGTCGGCATCGGCCTCTCCTTCATCCCGACGACGACCGTCGCCTTCGCCTCGCTGCGAACCGACCAGCTCTCCGACGCGACGCCACAGATGAACGTCCTGCAGCGGGTCGGCGGCGCGATCGGCACCGCCGTCCTCGCCGTCGTCCTGCAGCGGGCGAGCAAGGGCGCCTCCACTCCCACCGAACTGGCCGGCGCTTTCGGCACCGCCTACTGGTGGGCGCTCGGCATCTGCGCGGCCTCGATGATCCCGGTGCTGGTGCTGCTGCGAGCCGAGGGGCCGAAAGAGGAAGGGCCGGTGTCAGCCGAGGTCGAGATGGCGGAGGAGTTCGTGGAGCCGATCGGTGCCTGAGGTCGCCCCCCGATCCCCGGCGCCCGAGGTTGAGCCCGAGCGCGCCACCGCGATCACCGAACTGGGGATCGCCTTCCGCAGCGCCTTCCGCAGCCTCCGCAGCCTGCGCGGTCGCGACACCCACCGTGGCAATGAGATTGGCCATGCCCAGTACGAGTTGCTGGCCGAGCTCTGCGTGCGCGGCCCGCTGCAGGCGGGCGAGCTGGCCGAAGCGGTCGAGGCGAGCGCCGCGACCGTGTCCGGGATGCTCGACGGCCTGAGCGAAGCCGACCTGGTCGAACGGACCCGCTCCGATACCGACCGCCGGATCGTCGTCGTCAAAGTCACCCGGCGCGGCAAGCGCAAAGTCGAAGCCCGCAAGGCCCTCTGGCAGGCCCGCTGGCAGGCAGCGCTCGAGGGCCTCGACGACGAGGAACTCCAGACCGCCGCCCGCGTCCTCGAGCGAATCCACGGCATCTTCTGCGAGCAGCAGCGCGAGAGCTGAGCGCGGCGACTAGGCTCGCCGGATGGCGTTGAGCGAGGACGACGAGCGGCGGGTCGAAGGCCTGCTCTTGGCGATGACGCGGGAACTGCGCGACCCGCCGAACCAGGAAAAGGAGGATCGGATCGGCGTCGAGATCGCGATCCTGCCGGAGGAGGAGAGGGACTTCGTCCCGACCGCTCTGCTGCGGCTGCTGGTTCGGGAGCGGGAGGGACGGTTCGACGACCTCGACCCGCAGACGCCGCGCCAGATGCCGCCGCGGCGACGCGGCTTCTTCCGCTGGGGCTGAGCCCCGCCACTTTCACCAAGCGTTTGGTGGTCGTCCGGCCACTTGTATACTAGTATCCACTGTATGGCTGAGCCGATCCCGATCAGAGGCGGTGACGCTCCGGAGGGGAGCGGCCGGCCCAAGCGCAAGTCGTCGGGCCCGTACCTATATGCGGCGCTACGCGACCTGATCGTGCGTGCCGAGCTCGCCCCCGGCGAACGCCTCTCGGAGACCGAGTTGGGCGACCGCCTCGGCGTCAGCCGCACGCCGGTGCGCGAGGCGCTCGGCCGCCTCCGCGACGACCGCCTGGTCGAAGTCCGTCCCCAGATCGGCACCTTCGTCTCCCGGATCAGCCCGCAGGCCGTCTCCGACGCCCAGTTCATCCGCGAGGCGCTCGAGTGCACCGCCGTCCGCGTCTCCGCCGAACTCGCCGACGAAGAGTCGATGGCGCAGATCGAGGAAAACCTGCGCGCCCAGGAACGCGCCGTCGCCCGCACCGACATCGACTCCTGGCAGCTGCTCGACGACACCTTCCACCGTTCCCTTTGTGATCTGAGCGGCCACCCGGCCGTCTGGCCCGTGAACGAGCGGGCGAAGTCCCACCTCAACCGCCTGCGCCGGTTGAGCCTGACCATGCCCGACTACCTGGCGACGATGGTCGACGCCCACCGGGCCGTCTCCGACGCCGTCGCCATCCACGACCCCGACGCCGCGGAGGTCGCACTGCGCGAGCACCTGCGGGCTGTCCTGCGCGAGGTCCCGAAGATCCGCGAACAACACCCCGACTATTTCGAGGAGCCCTAGATGGCCACCATCGACACCACCTCGGCCCCCGTCGACCCCGACGTCGCGGACCTCTACGAGCACTACCGCACGATGTTCCTGATCCGGCGCTTCGAGGAAGCGGCGGAGCGCCAGTACAAGGCGGCGCGGATCGGCGGCTACTGCCACCTGTCCTCGGGCCAGGAGGCGACGACGGTCGGCGCGGTCGCGGCGATGGAGGAGAAGGACCTGTTGGTCACCGGATACCGCTCGCACGGCTTCGCCCTCGCCCGCGGCGTCCCGCCCGAGTCGGTGATGGCGGAGCTCTTCGGCCGCACCCACGGCTGCGCCCACGGTCGCGGCGGCTCGATGCACCTGCTCGATGTCTCGCGCGGCTACTACGGCGGCTGGGGGATCGTCGGCGGCCAGCTGCCGATCGCGACCGGGATGGCGCTCTCGCTGGTCCGCCGCGGCGCCAAGCAGGCGGTCGTCTGCGAGCTCGGCGACGGCGCGGTGAACATGGGCGCCTTCCACGAGTCGCTGAACCTGGCCGCGGTCTGGGACCTGCCGGTCGTCTTCCTCGTCATCAACAACCTCTACGGGATGGGCACCGCGGTCGACCGCGCCTCGGCCGAGCCGGACCTCTTCAAGCGCGCCGCCGCCTACCGGATGGAGGGCGAGCGGGTCGACGGCGACGACCTCGAAGAGGTCGAGGCGGTCACCGGCCGGCTGCTCGAGCGAGCGCGTGAGGAGCGCCGCCCCGCAGTGCTCGAGGCGGTCACCTACCGCTTCCGCGGCCACTCGGTCGCCGACGCCGGGCTCGCCTACCGGACCCGCGACGAGGTCGACGAGCACCGCCACCACGACCCGCTGGCCCACACCCGCGAGCTGCTCGAAGCGCGCGGCGTCCCGGCCGAGGGGCTCGACGCGCTCGAGCACGAGGTCGAAGACCAGGTCGAGCGCTCGGTCGCCTTCGCCGAGGCCGACGCGCCGCCGCCGGTTGACCGCCTCGCCGCCGGCATGTACACCCGCGGCTCCGACGAGCAGTTCGAGCGCATGCGCCCGGGCGCCCCGTTCGGCGAGGCGGAGTTGGTGTTCGCCGGGGGGCTGGGACAGTGAGCGGCCCCGGCGTTGCCGAGGTGCCCGCGGTCGCGACGACCGACGCGGCGGGCGCCGAGACGATGACCTACCGCGAGGCGCTCCGCCTCGCTATGCGCCAGGAGATGGAACGCGACGAGCGCGTCTTCGTGATGGGCGAGGAGGTCGGCCTCTTCGACGGCTCCTACAAGGTGACCGCCGGGCTGATGGACGAATTCGGGCCCGACCGGGTGCGCGACACGCCGATCTCCGAGGAGGGCTTCCTCGGCGCCGGGGTCGGCGCGGCGATGCTCGGCGAGCGGCCGATCGTCGAGGTGATGACGCTGAACTTCCTGCTCGTCGCGATGGACCAGGTGGTGAACCACGCGGCGAAGATCGGCGCGATGTTCGGCGGCGAGGTCCGCTGCCCGATGGTGATCCGCACGCCCAACGGCGCCGGCAACCAGCTGACCGCCCAGCACTCGCAGAGCTTCGACGGCTGGTTCGCCGGGACGCCGGGCCTGAAGGTCGTGGCGCCGGCGACGCCCGCCGACGCCAAGGGCCTCCTGAAGGCGGCGATCCGCGACGTCGACCCAGTCCTGGTGATCGAGAACCTGCCGATCTACAAAGAGAAGGGCGTGGTGCCGGTCAACCCGGAGCTGCTGACCCCGATCGGGCTGGCCGCGGTGGCGCGGGAGGGGAGTGACTTGACGATCGTCTCGCACTCCTTCGCGACGGTGCGGTCGCTGAAAGTCGCCGAGAAGATGGAGGCCGAGCACGGCGTCTCGGTCGAGGTCGTCGACCTGCGCAGCCTGCGACCGCTCGACGTCGAGACCGTCGCCGCCTCGGTCGCCAAGACCAACCGGGCACTCTGCGTCGAGGAGGGCTGGCCGAGCTACGGGGTCAGCGCCGAGCTCGCCGCGCGGATCCAGCACGCCTGCTTCGACGACCTCGACGCGCCGGTGGAACGGGTCGGGATGGCGGAAGTGCCGCTGCCCTACGCGAAGGAGCTCGAGCTCGCCGCGATGCCGACCGAAGACCGGATCGAACGGGCCGCCCTGCGCGTCCTCGACCTCGCTCCCTGATGGCCGAGATTGTCATGCCACGCCTCTCCGACTCGATGGAGGAGGGGACGATCCTCACCTGGATGAAACAGGTCGGTGACGAGGTCGCCGTCGGCGACGAGCTGGTCGAAATCGAGACCGACAAGGCGAACATGGCCTACGAGAGCGACGTGGCGGGGACGCTGACGAAGGTGCTCGCGGAGGAGGGGGACACGCTGCCGATCGGGGCTCCGATTGCCGTAGTTGGAGACGACAAGGGATCAATGTCGCAGACAGCGGGTCCTGTCACTGCAGGGGACCCACCGTTGCCTCCGGTAGCTAAAGCTTCCTCAGCAACGGTCCCCCCTACAGTGCCACCCGCTGTGTCGG
>JAOPZF010000251.1 GCA_025964255.1 Solirubrobacterales bacterium
ACCGTCACGGTCTCCAACCTCGGGCTGCATGGGGGGACGCACTTCTCCGCGGGGAGCAACGGCCCGCCGGCCGCGATCCTCGCCGTCGGCGCGATCACCGAGAAGCCCGTCGTGAGGGACGGCGCGATCACCACGGCCCACATCCTCGGCGTCACCCTGGCCTGCGACCACCGGATCCTCTACGGCGCCCCCGCCGCCGAGTTCCTCGCCCGGATCCGCTCGCTGCTCGAAGAGCCCCTCTCGCTGGCCCTCTGAGCGCGGCGGCGCGGTACGCATGAGTTCGCGGGCGGCGACCATCTGGCGCAACTGGTATACAAGTCCCGCATGTCGGCTGAATCTGTGGCGGGGGACAGCCCGATGAAGTGGGTCTACGACTTCTCCGAAGGCTCGAAGGAGATGCGCGACCTGCTCGGCGGCAAGGGCGCGAACGTCGCCGAGATGACCCGCATCCTCGGTCCCGAGCGCGTCCCCGCCGGCTTCACGATCACCACCGAGGCCTGCGTCGCCTACATGGACGGCGAGGAGTTCCCGGCCGGTCTCGACGACCAGGTGGCGGCGGCGCTGGCGCGGCTCGAGGAGCTGGCCGGCAAGCGGCTCGGCGATCCGGATGACCCGCTGCTCGTCTCGGTCCGCTCCGGCGCCCGCGAGTCGATGCCGGGGATGCTCGACACGGTCCTCAACCTGGGGCTGAACGACGCCTCGGTCGAGGGGCTGGCGGCGCGGACCGGCAACGAGCGCTTCGCCTGGGACTCCTACCGGCGCTTCGTCCAGATGTACGGGAACGTGGTGCTGGGGATCGAGGGCAAGCGCTTCGAGGACCTGATCGCGGCGGAGAAGCGCGAGCGTGGAGTGCGCGAGGACACCGAGCTCGGCGCCGACAGCCTGCGCGCTCTGACCGCCGGCTTCAAGGAGCTCTACGACTTCCCGGCCGACCCGGTCGACCAGCTGCGCCGCGCGATCCGCGCCGTCTTCAACTCCTGGACCGGCGACCGCGCCGTCACCTACCGCCGCATCAACCGCATCCCGGACACCTGGGGCACCGCGGTGAACGTGCAGCAGATGGTCTTCGGCAACAAGGGCGACACCTCCGGCTCGGGCGTCGCCTTCAGCCGCGACGAGGTGACCGGAGAGCCGGCGCCGTCGGGGGACTTCCTGCCGAACGCGCAGGGCGAGGACGTCGTCTCCGGTGTGCGGACCCCGCGCGACATCCGCGAGCTCGCCGACTGGCAGCCCGAGGTCCACGCCCAGCTGATGGACATCCTGCGGACCCTCGAGCGCCACTACGGCGACATGCAGGACACCGAGTTCACGGTCGAGGAAGGCCGCCTCTACATGCTGCAGACGCGCAACGCGAAGCGGCCGGCGCAGGCGGCGGTGCGCTTCGCCGTCGACGCGGTGGACGAGGGGCTGCTCGACCGCTCCACGGCGCTGATGACGATCGACGCGGCGGCGCTCGACGCGCTCCTGCACCCGACCTTCGGCCGCGAAATCACATACGAAGTGCTCGCCACCGGTGTCGCCGCATCCCCGGGCGCGGCGAAAGGCGAGCTGGTCTTCAGCGCCGCGGTGGCGATCGAGGCCGCGGCCGAGGGCCGTGACGTGATCCTCGCCCGGCCGTTCACCGAGGCCGACGACGTCGCCGGCTTCCACGCCGCCGTCGGCATCCTCACCTCGGAGGGCGGCAAGGCCTCGCACGCGGCGCTGGTCGCGCGCGGGATGGGCGTGCCGGCGGTGACCGGTGCGGCGTCGCTGGAGATCGATCCCGAGGCGGGGGAGATCCGGCTCGCCGGCGAGGTCGTCCTGCGGGCCGGGGACCGGGTGGCGATCGACGGTAGCGCCGGTGCGATCACCGCCAACGACGTGCCGCTGGTCGAGCCGGAGATGAGCGAGGCCTTCGAAACGGTGCTGGGCTGGGCGGACGAGCTGCGCACGCTCGGGGTGCGGACCAACGCCGACACGCCGGTCGACGCGGCGAAGGCGCGCGAGTTCGGCGCCGAGGGGATCGGCCTGTGCCGCACCGAGCACATGTTCTTCGGGGCGGAGCGCAACGAGGCGATCGTCGCGGTGATCCTCGCCGACACCGACGAGGAGCGCCAGGCGGGCCTGCGCAAGCTGCTGCCGCTGCAGCAGGGGGACTTCGAAGAGATCTTCGCCGCGATGGCCGGGCTGCCGGTGACGGTGCGCCTGCTCGACCCGCCGCTCCACGAGTTCCTGCCCTCGCTGCCCGACGTCGAAGAGCGCCTGCGCGAAGCCGAAGAGGCGAAGAGCGCCGACGTCGAGACGCTCGAACACGACCTCGCCCGGATCCGCGTGCTGCAGGAGGTCAACCCGATGCTGGGGACCCGTGGCGTGCGCCTCGGGATCCTCTTCCCGGCGATCTACGAGATGCAGGTCGAGGCGATCTTCGCCGCCCTCAAAGCGACCAGGGACAGCGGCCTCGAGGTGAGCGCCGAGATCATGGTGCCGCTGGTCGACTACCGGCGGGAGCTCGAGATCCTGCGCGAGCAGATCGTCGCGATCGGCGAGCGGGTCGGGGTCGAGCGCGGCCGCGACTACACGGTCGGGACGATGATCGAGCTTCCCCGCGCCTGCCTCCGTGCCGACGAGATCGCCGAGGAGGCCGACTTCTTCTCCTTCGGCACCAACGACCTCACCCAGACCGCCCTCGGCTTCAGCCGCGACGACATCGAGGGCCGGATCCTCGGCCGCTACATCGACGTCAAGGTCTTCGACCGCTCCCCGTTCGAGACCCTCGACACCCCCGGCGTCGGCCAGCTGGTCCGCATGGGCGCCTGGCTCGGCCGCAAAACCAAGCCGGACCTGAAGCTAGGCGTCTGCGGCGAGCACGGGGGAGACCCCGACTCCATCGACTTCTTCCACAACTCAGGCATCGACTACGTCAGCTGCTCCCCCTACCGAGTCCCCGTGGCGCGGGTGGCAGCCGCCCAAGCCGCGATACGCGCCGGCGCCTAGCGCGCGCTCCCGCAACAGCGGCCGTCTCAGATGGAGTTGCGCTTCCGATGATCGTAGCTGGCGCAGAGCAGCCGGAGAATTGCCACGTTCGTGCCGCGCCGAGTGAGACGGCCAGCAGCAGGTCGCGCTCGAGGTCGGAGTCGGACTCGCAGACTTCTAGAGGCGACTCCGGGCTCGGCGTTAGTCCAGATCCCGCTTCATCCGCCGCCTAAAGTTTCCGGTAGGGATAGCTTGGTTTAAGTACTTGGTTGACGAAGCCACCCTTGCTGGCGGCACCTTGGAAGTCCTGGAATACGGGGAGCGGAACGCCGCTATAGGAGTACAGGCCGCTGGGCAAGAATTCGACGTACACCTCTTCGGCGTCGGGGTCGTACCCGATGGCGGCGACATTCGTCGATGCGACAGGTTCAAGTTCTGGGATCAATGTTGGATTCTCGCTTTCATCTGGTTATCGAGGCTGACTGATTGCTACGACCCATCCGCCGGTAAATCGGCATCTTGGAGTTCGGCGGCCGTCGACTGCGCTCGCCAGTTGGCGACGACACTCTTGTATTCGGCAGCGCTTGGACGATCGACGAGCCACACCTCCGGAAGCTCCGGATCATCCCCTACCGGACGATCGGGAGCTTTGAGAACGCGAACACGAGACGGCACCTGTAGAGCGTCGCCGAGAACGAGTGCCTCGCCCGTGCGGAGGGCTGGCAGAAGGTCGGTAAGTCCGCCGAGATCGTCAGGGATCGTACTCTCGACAGCGCTCCGATCAGCTCTGTTCGTAACTCGTAGGGCGATCGTCGTCCCGGCCTGGCTCAATACGGCGGCGTCGACGTCGGACGGACGCTGAGTCACAGTCATAAGCCCGACGCCATACTTTCGGCCCTCCTTCGCGATCCGTGCACACGCGCGATTTACGACCGTGTCGTTCCCTTCCGCGAGAAAGCGGTGAGCCTCGTCTAGAACGACTAGGAGAGGTTGTTTCTTCCCGCCGACGGCAGAATTCATGCCCCAGTACAGAGCGTTGTAGATGATCCCGAGCATGCTGCCGACGACGGTGTCAAGGACGCTTGCCGGGATCGTGGATACGTCTACGACGGTGATCGGCCTGTCGCCCCCGACCCACTCGATCAGTAACCGATCGAGATCAGCGACAACTTTCCCATGTTTGTCTGGGGCCCAATCACTGTCGTCGCCGAACATAAAGTCAAATCTGGCGTCCGTCATTCGGCTCCGCATGAGTTCGAGCTGCTGAGAAATCCCCCGTGCAGCCTTGCTTCGGTGCGGTGGCGTCGCTTTTCCGGACGGGGGCGGATAACGCGGAGGGATCAGATCCTCGATATTTCCCTCTTCGAGTATCTCTTCCAGCGTGTCGTCGGTCTGATCGTTCGGGCTACTGAAAGTTTTCCTCTCATTGTTCTCAAGCTCCCACCAGAGCCGGCGCAGAGAAAACGGAATCGGCGAATCTGCCGTGATCGTCTGGACTGGAGGTGGGGTGGCAAGGTGCACCGACGCATCAACCTTCAGATCTCGGACGCGATTTCTTAGAAACTCTAAATCTGGATCCCGGAGCGCTCCCATGGTCACGGCGACTAACTCCTCGAAGGACAAAGCCCAGTAAGGGATGGTGAGCCGGTTACCCGAACCGGACGCCGAAGTCGTCAGTACGTGCGTCTTCTCGGGAATCGCGCTTCCGTACTCCCCGTGTGGGTCAACCACAAGAACTCGAGACGAGCGGTATCGATCCTCTGCCAGGGACCGGAGCAGAATCGCGACTAGATTCGACTTGCCCGCGCCAGTAGATCCGACAATGCTGGCATGACGAGTCACCAATGCCGACAGACTGAGAGCAGCCGGAATGCCATCGGATCCGGCGATCTGGCCGAGCACAACGGCATCGTCAGTATCCCCATGCCCCGAGTAGATGATGTCGAGATCTCGACGGGTCACGAGATGCGCTTCGTCCCCGACCGTAGGAAACTGTCCGACACCACGCTCAAAGCGCCGCTCGGTCGCCTCTCCGAACAGTGCTACCTGAATCCACCTGGTGCCGCTTAGACGCGGATCTGGCTCAGGCTGGGTCATCGAGGGATCGACATCGTCTTCGGGACCGATTGCGTCTGCGCCTACCTGGATGCAGACTCCATATAGGTCGGTATAGCCAAGGGGGATACGAAGGAACGATCCAATCTGCCCGACCCGATACGTAACCCCATCGACCATAAGGAGGCTTGAGCGAGTGTTCTTAAGGAGAACAGTGACGAGGTTTCCCCGTACACCGTTCACCTGACCCACAAACGTGTTTTGCCGGAGGGACGGCTCAGCCATGGCCAGATTGGTCGGCGATCGAGCCAAGAAGCGTGCAGAAGGAATTGAAGTCGCCCAATCGCAGCCTGCCGCTCGGCTCGTCAGGTTTATCGAGATCGAAAAGGCCATCGAGTCGATTCGCACTGTGCTTCGGATCCGTTACTTTCCACGTACCCTCCGACGCTCCCACTATGGCCCGATTCTGCGACAGGACTAGGAGCTTGCGTTGAGTTCGCGCCTTTCTGACGAGAATGCCATCCGTCGACGGATCGTCGAAGCAGAGAGCGAAGACGTGAAGGCCGGGGTTGCTTTCAAGAGCTTCAAAGACGACCTCGTTGATGTGCTGATCGCTGAAGCTGTAACCCGCACAGATCAGAATGATGTCGTTGCGCTCAGTCAGAATGTTCCGAAGCCTGTCCAACATCGAGACATAGGGCTGTTTTCTAGATTCGTCGTACTTCCGAAGCGAGGGAAGGATCATCTCTCCGCTCTTAGATTCCGGGCCTCGAATGATTCGTCCTTCCTCTGGGCTTCCAAGGTGTTGCCAGGTGACGGATCCGTGCATCTTCCAGAGGCGTGCCCATCGCCGTCCTGGGAGCATGTCGGCCCTGACGAGACTTCCGGGGGAGAAGAAAGGCTGATGAGCTCCGACGAAGCCGTCGAAGAATGGAACCCACTCGGTCTCAAGCCCACGCTCGATGAGGGTGTCGTAGTTCAACGAGAAGATCTCGACCGGCGTCTCGCGTTGCACGTTGCGTAGCCACCGACCGAGCGCCTGGTGGGGGAGCGTCGGGGGGAAGCGATCTTCCGATGGGATGACCTCCGTTGCGATCGTCTCCTTGATCTTCGCCTCGAGCGTTTTCAGCTGATCGCGATTTAGTCCAGCGCTGGTATCGCTAGCGAGAATGGCTTCGAGTTTCTGACGAACGGAGGACAGGATCTCCTCCACATTGCGCCGCTCAGCCGGAAGCGAGTCCCATATCAGCTTCCACGCGCTCGAAAAGGGCTCCTCGAGGGATTGAACCGCCGCTGCGCAGCTCTCGGTGAGAGCGGCGACGGCCGGGATCAAAGGCTCTTCGTCGGTTGCTTTGACCGCACACGACGTTCCGGCTCCGAAAAGCATGGCAATCGGCATGTCATTAGACGAGAGGTGGTCGCGAAGCTTCTGAATCTCCGCCACCGGATCAAACGTTCGGATCATGGTTGGAATGCTTAGCAGTTTTTATCGCGAGAGAATCTCGTGCCGCAAGTTTGATGGTTCGGCGAACGAGGCACAGATGGACTCGAGTTAGCCTGATCGACGGCACTCTGGCCAGCCCAAGAGCCCTCCTCGCCCTTCCGGTGAGGAGGAGGGTTCCTGGGGCTACCACTGGAAAAAATTACCTCTATCAAACGGCGCTTGTGTTTGCCTTTTTTTGGGGAATCCAGCCTGCCTGACTCCGTTGCTTTCGGCGTCTCGCTAGTGCATAACTGCCGCACAGCGGGTGGGAGATATGCGGCCACGTCTGGATACACGGATCGGAGTCCGACGGCATCCCTACCATCGCTCGGCTATCGAGAGAGGAGCGGAGATGAAACGCGGCGAAGGAAAGATCGACTGGAGCACTGCAAGCATCGCGGTCGGGAGCGCAGGCCAGCTGAACAAGTTGACGGTCGAGGTCACGGGCGGTCTCGGACACCACTGGCGCCAACGTTTTCAGGAGGCCGTGCGCATCCATAACCAGCACCAGGCGAACCAGCCAAGGCCGTGGGGCAACGTCTCCCTCGAAGGTTCGGGGGGGACGATGAGTAAGACCGAGATCTCCGTGGAAGACGTTGAGCCCGGTAGCGAGGACGAAGTGAAGGCTCAGCTTGACCATTTCGCGAAACTGGCCAGTCAGTCGGCCGTGCCTGCCGAGGAAACGGACGACAAGGCGCGCGCCGAGCGCGACAAGGCGGCGAAGGAGAAGGCCGACCGAGCCGCAGAGATGGAGGAGCGCTTTCGCGCTGCTTAGCGCACACACCCGCCCGGTGGCCTGTAGCCGGACCTGAACCGAGCCGCGGGTAGATGCCTACTCGCCGAGTCCCCCATGACGAAGGCATTGCTATCGCCCGCACGAAGTAGCCTTGAGCAATGAGCGCGCAGACGCAAAAGGAGCCAATTGGCTTTTACCTAGCTAACGAAGCTGGTGCCTTGGCCGGTGTTTCCGGGGAGACGATCGGCCAGTGGGCCCGCTACGGCTACATCCGTTCCTCTCAGTCCAGTCCTAGTGTGCTTCCGCGCGTTTACAGCTTTCAGGACATCGCCGAGGCGATGATCGTCCACGAGCTGCTCGATCACGACGTCTCCCACGAGGAGATAAAAGCAGCGATTCATACGCTCCGAAGTGGCGAGGGATGGGACTGGCCGCTTCTTGACGCCGATCTGGGTGCAGCCTCCGGTGCTGTTGTCGTCAAAAGAGCAGGGCGGCACTACGAGGTCGGTCAGCATCCATGGCAGGACTTTGTCGAGCGCGGCAATCTTCGGCGCATTGCCGTCGACTTGAATCGGGGCGGGTGGGCAGTCAGATCGATTCCTGATCTCCAGCACATCGAGGTCGACCCTGAGGTGCTGAGCGGGACGCCGACGATCCGGGGGCACAGGGTCTCTGTCGAAAAGGTCGCTTTGCTCGCGGAGACCGAGGGGGGTCTACGGACGCTTGCCGACGACTATGAACTATCGGGTCCCGAGATTCGGGACGCCGTTCGTTGGTGGGAGAAAGCGCACAGCTTTGCGCTAGCCGCCTGAGGCCGTGGAAAAACCGGGTCGATCCCTGGTTGTAGACGCCAGCCTCAATGCTCCCAGGATCGCGGCGGAGCTCAGGAGGCGAGGACGAGCTGCTCGATCCGTCAACGAACTTGGCCTGCACCGGGTTAAGGACCGCGAGTTGCTGGAACACTTGTGGCTCGACGTTTCGGATGATCCCGTTCTCATTACGGCCGACGACAAAATGCCGCTGATGCATCGAGCCATCATCGAGCGCTTCGGCGCCACGATCGCGACCGTCGAGCCATGGTCGCGTCATCCCGATTTGATCGAGTCGCCGATTCCCAACGAGATCAGCAACCAGGAGGCCTACGAGCGCGAGGTCGTTCATCGATGGGCGCATTCGATGCAGGTGCAAGAGTCCGGTTCCATCAGGCGCTATTACGTTTCGACCCATCGCGCCTGGACTCCGCGTATCCCGAGGTTTGGATGACTCCCGAACCAGCGGGACTGGCGGAATCTGCTCGTGCATAGATCGACTAGAACGATTTTCCGCCGCCGTCCGACGCTAGGCGAGAGCAAATCCATTATCCGGCCCTGACGGCGCCCACAACAGAAAACGCCCCTCCGGGGAGGAGGGGCGCTTCTGGGGTTACTACAGGGAGGAGAGATATATGTATCTCTATATATGTGGATCCGTGGGAGGGAGGTGAGCCCAGTTGAGTCGAGGGCGCCAGATGTGGGAAGCATCTAGGGCCATATGTTCGACGCGGGACTCGACCAAAAAGTTTTGTGTTTCTCTTCCTATCGGTTGCTCCGACTTGATCCTTGACAAGCGTACGAACGTACGTGCGGAATGTCTGTGAGAGCGGTCACACAGAACTGGTTTTTAGGGCCTCTTTGCCCTGCTCTCATGCGGAAAGTGGCCTGGGGAGCCGAAATCCGTGGAATACCTTGTATACCAGACCCTCGGCTGGGTCCCGATGGAAGCGTTGAAAGACCGTAAACACCGGGATCGTTTGGCCCTGGCTGTAGCTTTCGGCGCATGAAGAAGGCCCGAATTGATGCTGTTCTCGCCGAGCGCGGCCTATTTCCGTCGCGATCGGCGGCCGCTGGCGCCGTGCGGGCGGGCGAAGTGCGGGTCGGCACCGACGGCCCTGTCGCCCTGCGTCCCAGCCAGCTGGTCGAGCCGGAGGCCGATTTCGTGCTGGAAGCCAAGCAGCGCTTCGTCTCCCGCGGCGGGATCAAGCTGGAGAACGCGCTCGAGACGCTGGGCATCGAGGTCGAGGGGCGCGAGTGCCTCGACGTCGGCGCCTCGACCGGCGGCTTCACCGACTGCATGCTGCAGCGCGGCGCCACCCGGGTCGCCGCGGTCGACGTCGCCTACGGTCAGATCGACGCACGCCTGCGCAAAGATCGCCGCGTCATCGTGGTCGAGCGCCAGAACGGCCGCTCCCTGGCGCCCGCCGACCTTCCGTTCCTCGCCTCGCTGGCGACGATCGACGTCTCCTTCATCTCGCTGACCAAGATCCTGCCCGCGGTCGCCACCTGCCTGGCGCCGGGCGGCGAAGTCCTGGCGATGGTCAAGCCGCAGTTCGAGCTGGAGAAGGGACGGGTCGGCCGCGGCGTCGTCCGCGACCCCGCCGACCGCCAGGAGGCGATCCTCAAAGTGGCGCTGGCGGCGGGCGAGATCGGGCTGACGGTCCGTGGCTTCGCCTCATCGCGGCTGCCCG
>JAOPZF010000274.1 GCA_025964255.1 Solirubrobacterales bacterium
GTCCCGGACCCGGACGCAGAGCGGATCTTTGGCGGACAGATCATGGCGCAGCTGATAGCTGCTGCCGCGCCGCCGGGATCGAGCAAAGCGGTGAAGTCACTCCAGATCGCGTTCCCCCGCGCCGGACGCGTGGCCGACCCGCTGTACCTGGACGTGGAGCACACCCACGACGGCCGGTCGCTGGGGCATCGACGTGCGGTGGCCTGGCAGGGCAAGGAGTCCGATCGACGGGTGATCGCGACCGCGTCGATCCTCGTGGATCGCGCCGATGACGGCCACGACTATCAGTACAACGCCGCCGAGTCCGGCGACCCGATGGCGGCCAAACCTGTTGACTTCGCCGTCGTTCCGGGCGAAACGCGGGTGATCGGCGACGGTCTGGATGTCGAGGATGCCGTCGCCGCCGAGCTGGGGTTCTGGATGCGCTGCCCCGACTTCACCGACACCGCGCTTGCCCAACCGGTCATCGCCTACCTCTCGGATTGGCCGCTGATCGGCACCCTGCTCAAGGCGGTGCCCGGCCTCAGCCAACGCGATGCACACGTCACCGTACAAACCGGTGTAGTGACCCACTCGCTGTGGTTTCACCAACCGTTCGACGTCGCGCAGTGGCTGCGGGTACAGATCCACGGCGTGCGATTGGTCGGTGGCCGAGGGTTCGGCACCGGCGATGTTTACACCCAATCCGGATCACACGTGGCGTCCTTCGCTCAGGAAAGTGTCATCAGGACCCCACCGAAAGGAATGCAGCCATGACAGCCGAGCACTTCGTACGCTACGAGGTCGACGACCGGGTCGCGGTCATCACCCTGGACCGCCCCGAAGCCGCCAATGCTCAAACACCGGGTGTCCTCAAGGATCTCGATGACGCGTGGCGCCGAGCCGACGAAGCTCCCGATGTCCGGGTCATCGTCCTGCAGACCACCGGTAAGCACTTCTCGGCCGGACACGACATGTCGGGCAACGATCCGTCGGCCGACGGGCGCAACCTGCGCCCGCAGCGCACCGACGGCAAGCTACTCGCGGACACCTACTACGACTGGGAGACCCGCGGCTACCTCGAGTATGCGAAGCGCTGGCGCGACATCCCCAAGCCGTCCATCGCCGCGGTGCAGGGCAAGTGCATCGCGGCCGGGCTGATGCTGTGCTGGCCGTGCGACCTCATCGTCGCCGCGGACAACGCGCAATTCTCCGACCCGGTCGGCCTGATGGGCATCATGGGCGTCGAATACCACGCTCACACTTGGGAACTCGGGCCCCGCAAGGCGAAGGAGATGCTGTTCACCGCGGGTTCGGTGAGCGCCGAGGAGGCGCTGCGCTGCGGCATGGTCAACCACGTCGTAGCACTGGACGACTTACGTTCCTCCACAATGGCTCTCGCGCACCGCGTCGCGCAAACCGATCCCTGGGCGCTGCGGATGGCCAAGCGAGCGGTCAACCACACCCTGGACACCATGGGCTTCTCGACCGCGATCGCCTCCTGTTTCGACATGCATCATCTCGGGCACACCAGGGCGCTGGCCGCGACCGACGGCCAGACCGTCGTGATGGCCAACCTCGAACGGATGAAAGACGCGGGCCGCGGGAAGTGAGCTATCGGCGGAGCATTCGCATGGCGTCAAAGCTGTTGCACGCCTGCGGATGAAGCTCGATGTGCACTGCAAGAAGTTGCCTTCGCTCGTCATCACTCAGACGGAAGGTTGCGAAATCCATCGTTTTCCTAGCCACGCCGAAGCCGGTCGGTCGTCAACAACCTGACCAGCCCCTGACGGTCGATTTTGCCGGTGGGCAGCATCGGTAACTCGCTCTCGGCGAGAATCGCGATGACTGTCGGCAACTTGAACCCGGAGAGATTGGCGCGCGCGTGCGCGGCGATGGCGTCGTTGGACAACTGGGCGCCGTGCGCGGGCACGACGGCGGCTCCGACGACCTCGCCGCGAACGGGGTGGGGCAGGGCGACGACGAAGCTGTGCAGCACGCCGGCCATGGCGTCCAGAACCGATTCGACTTCGGCCGGTGAGACATTGGACCCGGCGGTTTTGATCAGGGCGCTGGCGCGACCAGAGAAGTGCAGATGGCCGGCATCGTCGAACCATCCGCGGTCCCCGGTGTCATACCACCCGTCGGCGGTGAACACCTCGTGGCGTTCCTGTTTGTAGATGCCGCTCATCAGAATCTGGCCACGCACCTGGATTCGGCCCTCCTGGCCCGACGGTGCCTCCATCCCCGCGGTATCTACGATCCGGTGCTGCACGAGCCCGGGCAGCGGAATCCCGAAGGAGCCACGGCGTTCTGGCGGCAACGGGGTGTCGGGCACCTCGACCATGGTGTGCGGCCCGCCGGTCTCGGTCATGCCGAGCAGGTTGGGAGTCAGCTCGGGTTCGCTGGGTCGACTTTCGGGAGGCAGCGCCTGCAGCATGGTGCCGCCCCGGACGCTGGACAGGTCACGTTTGCTGAAGTCGGGATGGTCGGCCATGGCCTGACTGGCCTGCGCCCAGCACGAGATGAAGGTGGCCCGCTCGCGTTCCAGCAGCGCCAGCGTGGCACCGGCCTCGAACACGTCCTGGGCCAGGATCGCGGCCCCGGTCGACAGCGCCTGCAACACCACCATGGTCAGTCCGCCCACCCAGAAGAACGGCATCGGGGAGTAGATGCGGTCGGCGGCGGTGACCCCGCGGTGGCGGGCCAGGATGGCCGCGTGACGCACCAGGCTGCCGTGGGTGTGTGCGACGGATTTCGGTAGCGCCGTGGTTCCGGACGTCGTGACCAGCACGAGCTCGTCGGCAGGCCCGACCTCCTGCTCGGCCGGGCCCGACAGGGGCGCGAGGGGGCCGGTGCTGCCGGGCCAGGGCGTCGTCCACTCACATGGCAGCCTCGTCCGGCACGCCTATGTCCTCGCACGCAACCGTGGCGTCGCCGCCTCCGACCGCATCTACTCCCCGATGCCGTTCTTCTGGGTGGGC
>JAOPZF010000031.1 GCA_025964255.1 Solirubrobacterales bacterium
CGATCATCGTCGCCAGGGTCGCCGCCACGCCGGGGACCTCGAGCACGTGCTCGAGCAGGCGGATGATCGAGAGCGCGCAGGCGAGCCCGATGATCGCCGAGAAGATCGGCAGCATCATCGCCGTCGCGGTGCCGAAGGCGAAGAGCAGGATGATCACCGCGGCGATCAGGCCGATGACCTCGGACTTCTCGGTCGACGGTTTGGAGAGCTGGTTGCCGACGTAGCCGCCGATCGAGGCGTTGCCGCCCGCCGCCTCGAAGGGCTTCGCCGCGTCGAGCAGCTTCTGCGACTCCGCTTCGTTGATTTCGCCGGGGCCGACGCCGAGGACCACCGGGATGTAGCCGATGTTCGGGTCTTTCTGGCTCAGCGTCTGCGATCCCGGCGCCAGTGGGCTCATCGCCGAGTTGACGTTGGGCTGCTTTGCCAGGTTGGCTGCGGTTTCTTCGACCGCCTTGGCGAACTTCGGTTCGCTCAGCTTGGTGCCCGCGGGCGCTTCCAGCACCAGTGGGTTCGAGCCGTAGGCCTGCTCGGGGAGGTTTTCTTCGAGCAGTTCGGTGGCGAGCGTCGAACCGGTGCCCGGGAGCGTCAGGTTTTCGCTCGTCTGTGACCCGGAGGCCTGGCCGATCGCAACGAGGGCGATCGCGAGCGCGACCCAGACGCCGATCACCAGCCAGTGGTGGCGCGAGCAGAAGTGGCCGATCCGGTAGAGAGGGCCCGTCATCGTCGCGCAGTATTCCCTAACCAACGGTCGTCCATCTGCGCCTCTATCGGGCAGGGACGGCCTCAGCCTTGAGCGGTGGTCGAATTTCCTACTGTCCGGGCGGCGGGGCGGTGCCGTTCTCGAACGGAACCGGGACCGAGGCGAGTGGGCCGGCGCCGAGCGCCTGACGCAAGAGCGTCTGGTGCTGCGCCTGGTTGGCGACGGTCGAGGCGAGCAGCGAGCGCGGCCAGGGCGCTTCGAGCTGCGAGATCGCGCTCAGCTCCTCGTCGATCGTCGCGCCTTCGAGTTCGTAGAGGAAGACCAGTCGTTCTTCGTCCGTCTTCAGTTCGCCCACTTCGATTTCTTCGGGCCCGATCCCGGCCGAGGCTTGGATCCCGCGCAGCGCCTTGACCACCGCGTCGACGTGTTCCTGTTCCTGGGCGCGGAAGTAGGAGGCCATGTGGGCGAAGCGCGGCGAGAGGTGCGGGATCACCTCGGTGTAGGCGGCGACGGCGCCTTCCTGCCGGGCGAGGACCTTGTCGAGGAGTTCGCCGTCGGGGGACACCGCGGGAGCAGCTTGACTAGATGCGGCCTCGGTTGCGGTGGTGGTCGATGAGCCACAGCCCGTGATCAGTGCGGCCAGCAGCAGGAGGACAGCGGTGGCGCCGCCCAACGTGATTCGGTTCGGGGAGATGGAACGCATCAATCGATGGACCACCTTATGAAGTCACGGGCGGCGGCGGTCGAGGCGCTCGCCGAGGAGGTCCACTCCTGCTTCAAATGCCCGCGGCTCGTCGCCTGGCGCGAGGCCGAGGCGGCGGACCCGCCGAAGCGCTTCCGTGGCCAGACCTACTGGGCGCGCCCGGTCAGCGGCTTCGGCGACCCGGCGGCGCGGATCCTGATCGTCGGGCTCGCCCCCGCCGCCCACGGCGCCAACCGCACCGGGCGGATGTTCACCGGCGACCGCTCGGGCGAGTGGCTTTACGCGGCGCTCCACCGGGCGGCCCTCGCCAACCAGGCGACCTGGGAGCGCCCGGACGACGGCCTACGGCTGCGCGATGCCTACATCACCTCGGTCGTCAAGTGCGCGCCGCCGGCCAACAAGCCGACCACCGAAGAGCGCGACAACTGCCTCCCTTACCTGGAGCGTGAGCTCGAGTTGATCGACCGCGCCCGCGTCGTCGTCGCCCTCGGCAAGTTCGGCTGGGACGGCTTCCTCACCGCGGCGCGCCAGGTCGGCGTCCCCACCCCGCGCCCGAAGCCGCGGTTCGGCCACGGCGCCGAGGCGGTGCTGAACGAGCGCTTCACCCTGCTCGGCTGCTTCCACCCGAGCCAGCAGAACACCTTCACCGGGAAGCTGACGGTGCCGATGATCGACGCCGTCTTCGCCCGCGCGGTAGAGCTCGCCGCCGCAGCTTCTCAGTAGCCCCCGCACCCACTATTAGAAGAACTTTCACGTTTGCGGGAACGATTTCTTCCTTTATGGGACTCTCCCGCAATGACCTCGGCGGTGGGCGACGGGGCATGAGAGTCGGAGGTGTTCGAATGGCGATGCGGCGGCCGCGGATCAAGCGGACGACTGAGTCCTTTCGCGCCCCGGACGGCGACTATTACCTGCGTCGGCCGAGCGCCAACCGCGACGTCCGGATCGAGAGCCCGGACGACCGTGAACTGCGGCTGCTCGACGCGCTCGACGGCGAGCACACGCTCGAGCAGCTGCACGAGGAGTTCGGCGACGAGCTGGTCGACGACACGATCGCCCAGATGCAGGAGCTCGAGGTGATCGAGGACGCCACCGACGACGACCTCGTCGATCCGGCCGAACTGGCCCGCTTCGATCGCCAGCTTCGCTACTTCTCCGACATCGGCACGGGTGGCCTGACGCCGTCGGGGTGCCAACGGCGGCTGCACGAGGCGAAGGTCGCGGTGCTCGGCGTCGGTGGGCTCGGCGGCTGGGCGGCCTGGTCGCTCGCGACCTGCGGGATCGGCGAGATGTGGCTGATCGACGGCGACCGGGTCGAGATCTCCAACCTCAACCGGCAGATCCTCTACACGCCCGCCGACATCGGCTTGCTGAAGGTCGAGGCGGCGGCGGCCCGCCTGCGCGCCTTCAACCCCGACGCGCGGATCACGACGACGGCGCGGCGCCTCGGCAGCGCGGTCGAGATCGCCGACTTCGTCGCCGGAGCCGACGTCGTCATCGACGCGATCGACTGGCCCGCCTTCGAAGTCGAGCTGTGGGTGAACGAGGCCTGCTTCGAACTCGGCATCCCCTACCTGACGATGAGCCACTTCCCACCGGTCGCCCGGGTCGGCCCGCTCTACGTCCCCGGGGTGACCGGTTGCTACGTCTGCCAGAGCATCGCCTGGCGGCGCGAGTACCCGCTGCTCGACGCGGCGATCGAGGGCTCGCGGGCGAAGCCGAGCCCGGCGGCGACGATCGGCCCGGCCTGCGGCCTGATCGCCGGACAGGTTGGGATGGAGGTGATGCACCTGCTGACCGGCCTGGCGACGCCGTCGACCCAGGGCGTCGCCCATATCTACGACCTGCGGACGATGGAGGTCGAACGCGACCCGGTCGTCCCCGAGCCCGACTGCCCGATCTGCGGCAACCTCCCCCACGCCGACCGCACAGCAATGAAGGAGACAGCGGGCGGGTAATCGGGCGGGATGAAGCGTCCCGTCCTCGTCGTTGTCGGCCTCGCGCTGTTCGTCGCGGGCTGTGGTGGGAGCTCATCGAGCTCGACGACGAGGCCGAAGGCGCCGGCAGGCTCGAAGGTGACCTCCTGCAAGACCGGAGGACTTCGCGCGACCTCCGTCGACTGCGGCTCGGCGCGCGAGGTGATGATCGGCTGGCAGCACAGCCACGCCTGCGCGCTCGGTCAAGGCGAATCCCGCGGCGCCTGCTCGGTATCCGGCTTCCGCTGTCAGTCGGTGCGGACCGACGAGGGCGTCTCGGTCAGCTGCGCCCGCCCCGGCGAAGCCGTCGCCTTCATCCCCAGATCCGGTGGGTGAACCGTTCGACGAAGTGCCCACGGCCCTCGATGAAGAGGAGGAACCAGGTGAACGGGGCGACGCTCGCATCCCACAGCGCGACGACGATCGAGAGCAGGAAGACGCCCGCGATGAAGAGCGAGCTGATCAGGTCTTCCCGTCCCGTCATCTCGTCCCTCTCGGTCAGGCCCGCCTGGTGCGCGTCCCACCTCATCCACTGGCCGATCAGGACGACGCCGGTCAGATTCGCCGAGTAGAGGACGACCGCCGGGAGCTGCCCGCCGTACTCGCCGAGCACCTGGCTGGAGAACGGGATCAGGACGATCCATCCGAGGTAGAGCATGTTCAGGGCGATCAACCTGCTGTCGAACGCTTTGACTTCGCCGAAGAAGCCGTGGTGGATGACCCAGAAGCGGCCGATCACGGCGAAGCTGATCGCGTAGGCGAGCAGCGCTTCATGCTGGTTCAGCAGGGCCTGGCCCAGCCCGACCTGCAGCACTTCCTTGTTGTCGACGCCGATCGCCAGGACGAGCAGCGTGATCGCGATCGAGAACACCCCGTCGCTGAACGCCACGATGCGCCCGAACTCGAGCTCGTTCTCCTCCCGTTTCTTCAGTTCTCGTTCGTGCGCCACCGGCGGATCATTCAGATCGCTCTCGACGGAAAAGGGGCGGCGAGGAACGATCGGCCGATCCCGCCTAGAATCACTTCCGGTTCGCCGGCGTAGCTCAGTTGGTAGAGCACTTCATTCGTAATGAAGGGGTCCGCGGTTCGAATCCGCGCGTCGGCTCTCTCTCGTCTTGAACGCTGTACCGACCCCACCGATCCGTCCCGGTGGCGCTGACGACGTGCTCGGCGTGCTCGACCTCTGGCGGCGCGCCGAAGGCTCACGCTCGTCGACCGAATCGGCCGAGGACGTCGGCGGCCTCCTGCTGCGCGACTCCGAGGCGCTGCTTTTGGCCGAGACCGAGGAAGGCGAGTCTCGGCGCCCGCCGCCTCGGCGCGATCGTCGAATCCCACGAGCCCGACGCGATGGCCTTCTGGGCCTCCGCCGGCTACGAGCTCCAGTCCTCCCGCAGCCGCTTCGTCAAGAACCTGCTGTAGGCAGTTCGCCATGCGCCGCCGCGAGGTCGGCGAGATCGGCGATGTCGCGCTCCCGCCCGGCCGCGCGCTTCAGCGTCACAAGGTCGGCCAGCGAGCAGATCGGTGCAGAAACTCCGTCGACACGTTTGACGTCGGCGCGCGCCCTGAGCCGCTCGTACGGGATGCCCCCGATCTTCTCGCTCAGAAGGTCGAGATCACCGTGCGGAGTAGCCAGGTGAAAGGTTCGATCGGGACGGACCTCCTCGCTCACGAAAGGCGAGCCGTCCGGTCGCGTGGCGTCCCACTTGAGGACGAGCCCGAGGATCCGCTTGACGTTCTCGTCGGTCGGCGCGAAGACCGCATCGATGTCCCTCGTTGCGCGGACGACTCCGTGCCGAATCAGCGCGATTCCGCCGACCAAGACGTACGCGACTTCGGCTCCATTGAGATCCTCGAGGATCCGCCCGAAGCCGCTCATGGAGAAGGCTCGACCAGCGTGAGCGCGGTCACCGAAAGCGCGATCCCTTCGGTGAGGAGGTCTTCTGGATCGCGGGAAGCGTCCTCGATCAAGCGGTAGCGCCGCCACTCTTGCGCGGCAACGGGGTCGTCGCCACGCGCCTCCGCCGCCTTCGCGGCCGAAGCGGCCTTGGCCAACCTGTCGACCTGGTCGACTCGGGACATGGGATCAGAATAGATGCGGCGCTCAGACCTGGCAGCGCTCGCACCACCAGGTGGTGCGGTTGGCGTCGCCTTGGCCGCGGTGGAGGACGCGGCCGCGGCAGCGGAGGCAGGGGCCGCGATGTTTGTAGACGGCGAAGCGGTGGCGGTCGCCGGTGGTGACGGCCCGGAGCATCTGGTCGCGGGCGGCCTCGAGGACGGCGCGGAGCTCCGCTTCGGAGACGTCGGCGAGCGGGCGCCAGGGGTCGACCTTGGCGGCGAAGCAGGCCTCGCTCTTGAAGATGTTGCCGATGCCCGCGGTGAGGCGCTGGTCGAGGAGGGCATCGCCAAGTGTGCGCGAGGGGTCGGCGGCGCGGAACTTGGCGACGACGTCATCGAGGTCGAGTTCCGGGGCGAGGATGTCGGGGCCGAGGCGGGCCAGTTGCGGGTCGATCGCGACGCGGCTCGCGGGGAGCACGCGTAGGGTCGGCCCGCCGAACTCGACCGCGTCGGAGCGCTCGCCGGAAAGCACCGCCCAGGCCGAGGTCCGCGGCCGGCGCCACCGCTCGCCGCGCCCGTAGACGTGCCAGCCACCGCTCATCCCCAGGTGGCTGTGCAGGACGAGGTCGCCGAAGTCGAAGAGCAGGTGCTTGCCGTGGGCATTGATCCCGGCCAGCGTGCGGCCGTCGAGCCGTTCGATCCCCGCCGCTCGCCCACGCGGGTTCGGTGCCGAGACGCCGATCGACTGGCCGACGAGCGCGTCGCTGAGCCGTTCCTTCGCCCGCAGGATGGTGTCGCCCTCGGCCATCGACTCATGATTACCCGCCCTGGGCCGCCGTCCCCTCTAGGCTCGTGGGGTGCGCTTCCCCCGCTCCCGCAAACCGGACTCGCTCGCCCGAGCCGCCGTGCTTGGGATCGCCGCGGGGCGGATCGCGATCGGCGCCGGCGCCCTGCTCGCCACCCGGCCCGCGTTGAAGACGCTCGGCTTCGAAGCCTCC
Organism: Solirubrobacterales bacterium; assembly: GCA_025964255.1. GTDB lineage: Bacteria > Actinomycetota > Thermoleophilia > Solirubrobacterales > 70-9 > VAYN01. Next base: position 6,433 of record JAOPZF010000031.1, read on the forward strand.
GACACCTCAGCCCGCGCCCTGGCTCGGATCGCCGGCGGCCGCGACATCGCCCTTGGTCTGCTGGCGCTCGCTGCCCGCAACGATCGCGTCGCCCTGCGCGAGGCCACCGCCGCGGCGGCTGCTGTCGACCTCGGCGACGCGGTCTGCTTCGCGATCGCCGGGCGCGACCCGGCGGCGGGCCGCGCCGCCGTCCAAGGGATCCTCTCCGGCGGCGCCGCTGCCGCCGTCGGCGCCTGGGCCGTCCGCCGGCTCTCTTAGGCGCTCAGGTCGAGTTCCATCTGCGCCTGTGCGCGCAAACGCTCGATCGCCTCGGCGTAGGCGCCGTGCAGCGTGCTCCGGGCGGCTACGCCGCGGACGCCGTACGCCTCGGCCATCGCCCGCGCCAGGGTCGCCTTGAAGGTCCGGCCGTGCCAGGCGTGCGCCTCGCGGGCGCGGCCGACGTGCAGGTGGACGAGCTCGTGGAGCAGCGTCTCCAGCACGTCCCCGGGACGGATCCCGGGATAGGACGTGACCTGCATGCGGTGTTCGGTCGGCACCGCGAAGCCGACCCGGTTGGGCCGTTTGCTCGCCCGTCGCACCTTCAGGTCGGGACGCCGCTCGGCCAGCGGGCCGCCGGCGAAGACCGGCAGCTCGCGCAGGCGCGCGAGCTCCTGGTCGAGCCGGATCCCGGCGACGACCCAGTACGCAGCGGGTCGTTTCGCCGGCGCGACGGGCGGGCGCTTGGTCGGCGCCGCCGACGACCGTTTGGCCGTCGACCGCCGCGCCGACTTGCGCCGCCGCAAACTAGGCGTTGCTGCTCCCGCTCGGCTCGGCACCGCCGTTCGACCCGCCCGACGACGACTCGCCGCCGCGGATCTGGAACCCGGCCGCCGGCGCCTCCTGGTACTCGTGCGACTCGATCACCCGGTCGATCAGCCCGTACTCGCGCGCTTCTTCCGGCTTGAAGAATTTGTCGCGTTCCATGTCGAGGTTGATCTTGTCGAGTGGCTGCCCGGTGTGTTCGACGTAGATGTTGTTCAGCCGGGCGCGCAGCTCGAGCACCTCGCGGGCATGGATCTCGATGTCCGACGCCTGGCCTTCGAAGCCGCTCGACGGCTGGTGGATGAGGATCCGGCTGTTCGGCAGCGCCATCCGTTTGCCTTTCGCCCCACCGGTCAGGATCAGCGACCCCGCCGACATCGCGATCCCGTAACAGATGGTCTGCACGTCGGGCTTGATGAACTGCATCGTGT
>JAOPZF010000037.1 GCA_025964255.1 Solirubrobacterales bacterium
GGGGAAATCTGCTCAGACAGCGAGGCGCTGCGGTGCCGCGACCTTGCGCCTGAACTGCATCGCCCCGTCCTCGAGCGGCGCGTAGCGCAGCTTCCGCAGGTCGACGGCGTAGTTCTGACGCAGTTTCCACGGCTCCTTCGACCCCTGCTTCGGCAGATCGGCCACCGATCGCACCACGTACCCGGAGCTGAAGTCGAGGATCGGCTCCGGCGTCACGCTCGGATCGGTCAGGTGCGGCACGCAGATGTCGTAGCCATTCGCGTCCATGTGGTTGAGGAGGCGGCACAGGTATTCGGCGACGAGGTCGGCCTTCAGCGTCCACGAGGCGTTCGTGTAGCCGATCGTGAAGCCGAGGTTCGGCACATCGCCGAGCATCATCCCGCGGTAGGTGAGCATCTGCGACTGGTCGGGTTCCTCGCCGTCGACCTCGATCTTCATCCCGCCGAGGAAGAGCAGGTTGAGCCCGGTCGCGGTGACCACCACGTCGGCCTCCAGCTCCTTGCCCGACTCGAGCTTGATCCCGGTCGGGGTGAAGCGCTCGATCCGGTCGGTGACGATCTCCGCCTTACCGCTGTGCAGCGATTTGAAGAGGTCGCCGTCGGGGACCATGCAGAGGCGCTGGTCCCAGGGGTCGTACTTCGGCTTGAAGTGGGTGTCGACGTCGTAGCCCTCGGGCAGCGCGTTCATCACGCCCTTGCGCACCAGCTTTTTCACCAGGCGCGGGCGCGAGCGGGCGAGCCGGTAGGTGAGGCTCTGGATCAGGACGTTCTTCCAGCGGACGATCGGATAGAGGGCGCGCGCAGGCAGCACCTTGCGGAGCAGCTCCGCGATCGGATCTTCGCCAGGGACCGAGACGATGTAGCTCGGCGAGCGCTGCAGCATCGTCACGTGGGCAGCGTCCTCGGCCATCGCCGGGACCAGCGTCACCGCCGTCGCGCCGCTGCCGATCACGACCACCCGCTTGCCCTCGTATTCGGGCTCCTCGGGCCAGTGCTGAGGGTGGATGACGCTCCCGGCGAAGTCCTCGAGTCCGGGGAACTCGGGCGTGAAGCCCTCGTCGTAGCGGTAGTAGCCGCTGCAATTCATGATGAAGGCGGCCGAGATCGTCACCTCGGTGCCGTCGCCGCGCTCCGCGGTTACCGTCCAGCGCGCCTCCTCGCTCGACCACGAGGACTTGATCACCCGGTGGCCGAAGCGCACCTTGGTGTCGATGCCCGCCTCACGCGCGGTCGCCCGCACGTAGTCGAGGATCGACTCGCCGTCGGCGATCGACTTCGCCGCCGTCCACGGACGGAACCGGTACCCGAGCGTGTGCATGTCGGAGTCGGAGCGGATCCCGGGGTAACGGAAGAGGTCCCAGGTGCCACCGATCGCCTCGCGCGCCTCGAGGATCGCGTACGTCTTCCCCGGGCAGCGTTCCTGCAGGTAGTGCGCGCTACCGATCCCAGAGAGTCCGGCGCCGATGACGAGGACGTCGAGGCGCTCCGGCTCGGCCGGGTCTGCGCCCCCACCGGGGGTCTGGGTCAAGGTCTCTGGCGGCAAAGCTCTCTCCTCGTGGTCGACCCGGCGGTCACCCGCTCAGGCGGTCTCCAACACCCGGAAGGCTATCCCGGCGTTCTGCAGTCTTGTGAGAAGCATGTCACCCATCGATGCAACGGTCGTGAGCTGACCGGCATGCTCGGGGAGGTCGTCGAAGGCGAGGCAGAGCCCGCACTCGGCGAGGATCTTGGACGTCTCCGAGTAACCGGGGTCGCCGCCCGAGACCTCGGTGACGACGCGCTTGCGGCCCCCCTCGCCGACGAAGCGGATCTTGAACCAGCTGCCGGCGCGGGTCGCCGCGCTCGGCCCGTCGCCGGGGGATTTCGCCTTCAAGAGCAGCTTGCGGGTCGGCGGGATCGGGGCGAGGACGGCGACGGCGCCGACCCCCGCGGCCATCCCGCCGATCGTCGCCAGGCGGCGGGCGACGACGTTGTGGCCGTAGGTGAAGTCGGGGCCGTAGCGGTCGACGAGGGCGGCCGAGCGGCGGACGATCGGCCCGTCGATCGTCGGCAGCGGCGCGGTCCAGGCGCCGAGCGCCTCGTCGCGACGGATCCGCGGCTTCGCCGAATGGACCTTGCGGCCGACCGGGCGCGGCTCGGTGGCCTTGCGCTCCCGCGCCGCCGCAAAGGTCTGCCGCCCCCGGGCGAAGCCGTTGATCGCCGAGTGGTAGGTGCCGCCGGAGAAGCTCGCGTTGCTGCGGACGTAGCCGTCGATCCGCACCGGGACGCCCTCTGGCAGTTGCAGCAGCGTGAAGTAGGCGCCGAGGTCGTGGGGGACCGAGTCGAAGCCGCAGCAGTGGACGAGGCGGGCGCCGCTGGCCTTCGCCGCGGCGTCGTTCTCCAGGTACATGCGGTCGACGAACTCGGGCTCGCCGGTGAGGTCGACGTAGTCGGTGCCGGCGGCGGCGCAGGCGGCGACGAGCGGCGCGCCGTAGAGCGCGTAGGGGCCGACGGTGGTGACGACGACGCGAGTCGACTCGGCGATCCGGGCGAGCGCGGGACCGTCGGCGGCGTCGGCCTCAAGCAGCGCGGGCGGCGGGACCGGGGAGCGAGCGGCGGCGAGGCGGGCGGCGACGGCCTCGAGCTTCGCCCGGTTGCGGCCGGCCAGCGCCCAGCGCAGGTTCGCCGGCCCGTGGGCAGCCAGATAGTCGGCGGTCAAACCGCCGGTGAACCCGGTCGCCCCGAACAGGACGAGGTCGTACTCCCTCTCCCCCCACATCGTGGCCATTGTGCCGGCTGGGCAGCCAGTTAGGTGAGCGCTCGGTGTTTTGACCTTGTTATGGCAGGGTCAAAACACCGAGCGTGGGGCTACTCGGCGACCCAGACCTTGGCGGGGCCGAGCTCGGCGGGCTCGAAGGCCCTGACCTCGCCCGGCGCCATGAAGCCGAAGGCCTTGATCCCTTTGCGGATCCAGTCGACATCGGTCACCACTGCGGTGCGCTTCCACGATTTCATGTGACCGAGGCCGAGTTTGAGACCCGCTTTGGCGTCCTCGACCACCGCCCCGGCGTCCATCCCGAAGCCGTCTTCGATCTCGAACAGGAGGCGAACGTCGCCCGCCTCCACCGCCTCGGCCAACACCGGCTCGATCTGCTCGCGGTAATCGTCCCCGGTCAGCTCCTTGAGGACCTTGAACCCGATCGTCCCCGCCGGCATCTCCTCGATCCGCTCGACCATCATCCGCCCCCTACTTCGCCAGGAAGGACAGTAGGGCCGGGTTGACCTCCTCCGGGAAGGTCCAGCCGACGTTGTGCGGGCCGTTTTTGATCTCGACGAACTCGAGGTCGGCGATCAGGTTCTCGTCGCGGATACGCGCGGCGGTCGACGCGAACGGCAGGATCCGGTCCTTCTCGCCGTGGATGACCAGCGTCGGCACGTCGAATTTCGGCAGATCGTCACGGAAGTCGGTCAGCCAGGTGTCGACACAGGCGAGCGTCGCGTGGGGTGACATCTGCTGCGCGACGGTGAAGTGCGCTTGCAGTGCCGCGTCGCCGATCCGCTCGGGAGCCAGTTCGTCGGTGTTGAAGAAGTTCTTGAAGAATTCTTCGAACCAGAGGTAGCGGTCTTTTTCGACCGTCGCCTTGATCCCGTCGAAGACCTCGCCCGGGACGCCTTTCTCGTTGTCGTCCGTCTTCAACACGAAGGGCGGGATGACGCCGAGCATCGCGACCTTGCTGATCCCGTCGGAGCCGTAGTTGCCGAGGTAGCGGGTGACCTCGCCGGTGCCCATCGAGAAGCCGCAAAGGACGACGTCCTCGCCGAGCGCGAGGTGGTCGAGCAGCGCCTTGAGGTCGGCGGCGAAGGTGTCGTAGTCGTAACCGATGGTCGGCTGGTCGGACTTGCCAAAGCCGCGCCGGTCGTAACAGATGACCCGGTAGCCGGCGGCGAGCAACTCCGGCTCCTGTTTCTCCCAGGAGTTGCCTTCGAGCGGGTAGCCGTGGATCAGGACGATCGGCTTGCCGGAGCCGTGGTCCTCGTAATGAAGGTTGATGTCGGCGCTGTTCTCTTTCCCGACGGTGACGAAAGGCATGGCGTATCTCCTGACTGGGCGGTGGTGCGGGCGGCTCGCGAGGCGGCAAGTTCCCTCGAAGATACCCCCGGGGCGGCACCGGCAAGCGTCAAATCGGTGAACGGCGCGCCACACTTCGGGGCGTGGAGATCGAGACCGAGAGGCTGATCATGCGACCGGTGCGGGTCGAGGACGTCGACGACCTCGTCGCGATGCACGCAGACCCCTTGACGCGGCGGGTGTTCGGCGAGTGGACGCGCGATCAGGTCGAGGACTGGGCCGAGCGGTCGGTGCGCGAATGGGAGGAGCGAGGGCGCGGCAAACTGTCGATCCTCGACCGCGAGAGCGGCGCCTTCGTCGGCCGCAGCGGCCTGCGCTTCTGGCCTGAGTTCGACGAGACCGAGGTCGGCTGGGTGCTGATGCCGGAGGCGCGCGGACGGGGAGTCGCCACCGAGGCCGGCCGCGCCTGCGTCGAGTGGGGCTTCCGCGACTTCGCCCTCCCCTACGTCACCGCGATGATCGCCCCCGACAACGACGCCTCGACCGCCGTCGCCCGCCGCCTCGGCATGACGCCCCTACGCGAGGACGTCCTCCACGACGTGCCGGTCGTCGTCCACGCGGCGCGCCGCGACGCCTGACGACACCGAGCGCGTTCGCAGTTTCCCGTCGTATATGGGGGGAAAGTGCGAACGCGCCGGGACGGGCGCCGAGCGGGCTACGCGGCGAGGGCGCCGTAGCGCTCGCCGGCCTCGTGGCGGGCGGCCGGGTGGAGGCGGACGGCGTCGGGCCAGAAGCGGGAGCCGAGGCGGAGCTGCAGCAGGGCCGAGCGCAGGAGCGCCTCGCGGGCCGGGTCCCAGGAGAAGCCGAGGAAGGCGCGGATCTCGGCCGGGAGCATGCCGACCGAAATCAGCTTGATCGACTCGTGGAGCGGCATCACGGCGATGCGGGCGAGCGGCTTGAACGGCGGCGGCGCGAGGACCAGGCCCTTGGCCGCCTCGCGGCGCTCGTCGTTGATCCAGAGGCTGCCGTCGGTGAGGCGTCCGTCGACGTAGTCGCGCAGGTCGGCGTAGGTGGCGGGCATCGAGTCGGACGGCAAACCGAGCAGCTCGCCGACGCGGCGGTATTCGGCCCAGTAGCGCTCGCGGTCGTCGCGGTCGAGGGAGCCGAAGATCCGCTCGTGGTAGACGAGCGCCGAGTCGGCGAGGCTCGCCAGCACCCAGAGGCCGAGGGCCGGGTCGGACGCCGCATACGCGGTCCCCGCCGGGATCGGGCCGTAGTCCTCGTCGGTCACGCCCTTGACCCGGGCGTGCATGGCGCGGACGGCGCGGCCGGTCTGCTCGGCCTGCTCGTGGGTGCCGAAATAGATCCGCGACATCCGCTCGTCGGTGCGCAGAAGGCGCGTCCGCGGGTCGTCGAAGATGATCGAGTGGCGCTCGAAGCCGACGACCGCGAGCGGATCGCAGGCCTGCATCAGCAGGGCGCGGGCGCCGGAGAAGAGGACGACCCGCTCACCGTGCAGGCGTCGGACCATCGAATCGGCTCCGAAGAATCCGTCGACCTCGGCGGCGCGGAGCGCCGTTCCTGCCTCGTCGCTCATACCTGTAGATGCTATTGAGGTCATCCTGTGGGCAATGACCGAGAGACGGACGTTCCCGCCACTACATAAGGACGACCTCGGTGCCGACCCGTTCGCGCAGTTCGCGGACTGGTACGAGTTGGCCCGCGAGGAGGTGCCGCTGGCCGACGCGATGACGCTGGCGACGGTCGGCGACGACGGGGCGCCCGACGCGCGGATGGTGCTGCTGAAGGGCCACGGCCCCGACGGCTTCCGCTTCTTCACCAACTACGAGAGCGCCAAGGCGGGCCAGATCGACGCCGACCCGCGCGGCGCGCTGGTCATCTACTGGCGTGAGCACGACCGCCAGGTCCGCGCCCGCGGGCCCTTCGAGCGGCTGCCCGCGGCCGCCTCCGACGCCTACTTCGCGAGCCGCGCGCGGGAGAGCCGGCTCGGCGCCTGGGCCTCGCCTCAGTCCCGGCCGATCGCCGACCGGGCGGAGCTCGACGCGCGCCTCGCCGCGGTCCGCGACCGCTTCGCCGAGGTCGAGGACGTTCCCCGCCCGGAGACCTGGGGCGGCTTCGTCCTCCGTCCGCGGACAATCGAGTTCTGGCAGGGGCAGCAGGCCCGTCTCCACGACCGCTTCCTCTACACCTTCGAGGCGGACGGCTGGCGCGTCGAGCGCCTGGCTCCCTGAACGACGCGCCCTTGGCGCCCTGAGACCCGGTACCCCATCGGGTAACAGTCCTTCTCGATCAAGCTGACC